>JAYVYM010000097.1:0-5571 GCA_043784245.1 Frankiales bacterium | reverse complement strand
AGCGCCACGACCGGCTTGCTGCGGCCGACGACCCGTGCGATCCGGGCGAACTTGCGCGGGTTTCCGAACCCCTGCAGGTGCATCACCACGACGTCGGTGCCGTCGTCGGCCTGCCAGTACTGCAGCAGGTCGTTACCGGAGACGTCCGCGCGGTCGCCGATCGACACGAACGTCGACAGCCCGAGGTTGCGGCGCCCCGCCTCCACCAGAAAGGTGCCGGCCAGCGCGCCCGACTGGCTGAAGACGCCGACCCGGCCGTGCGGCGGCGCCCCGGCGGCAAAGATCGCGTGCAGCCGTACGCCTGGATCGGTGTTGACCACACCCACGGCGTTGGGACCGATCAGGCGCATCCCGCCGTCCCGGGCGACCTGCACGACCTGGGCGAGCCGCGCCCGGCCCTCGTCGCCGGCATCGGCGAACCCCCCGGAGACCACGACCAGCCCGCGCACCCGCTTGTCCGAGCAGGCCCGTACGGCGTCCAGCACCTGCCCCGCCGGCAGCGCGATGACAACCAGGTCGACCTCGTCCGGGATCTCGCGGACGTCCGGAAAGGCCCGTACCGACAGAACGTGCCGGGCCTGCGGGTTGACCGGATAGACCGGGCCGTCGAAGCCATATGCGAGCAGCGACCGGAACAGCTCGTGGCCGGCTGTGCCGGGCTCGCGCGAGGCGCCGACGACCGCGACCGACGTGGGGGCGAGCAGCCGCGCGACGCTTCGCGCTTCGGCGCGGTGCTCGCGCGCCCGCACCACCTCCAGTGACGCCACGGTTTCCTGAATCGGGAACGTCAACTCCACGTATCCGTCGGCCATCTCCCGGCTGATCTCGAAGCCGGCACTGCGGAAGACCGCCAGCATCCGACGGTTCTGCGGCAGCACGTCGGCGATGAAGCGCTGCACGCCGCGCTCACGCGCCGCCGCCTCCATGTGCTCGAGCAGCAGCGCGCCGAGGCCGCGGCCCTGGTGGGCGTCCTCCACCACGACGGCCACCTCGGCGTCCGCGGTGCCGGAATAGCGGGCGTAGCGGCAGACCCCCACGATCTGGTCGCGCAGCAACGCGACGAGGGCGGCCCGTTCGGCGTGGTCGACGTGCGTGAAGCTCTCGACGTCGCGGTCGGGCAGGGTGCGCACCATGGTGAAGAAGCGGTTGTAGACGCTCTCCGGCGACAGCCGCGCGTGGAACTGCCGGAGCCGGTCGGCATCGTCGGGGGTGATCGGGCGCACGTGCACCGTGCCGCCGTCGGTGAGGACCGCGTCGGCCTCCCAGTGGCTCGGGTAGGGCATCGGCTCGGCCACACCAGGCATCCTCCCCCGGCGACCGCGGCGGGTGCAGAACGGCCCGGCAGGAGACCATGGCTGAGTGAGAGCCCTGGACCGTTTCTCCGCCGCGACGAGGACCTGGTTCACCGGCGCCTTCGCCGCCCCGACGCCGGCCCAGGAGGGCGCCTGGGACGCGATCAGCAGCGGCAAGGACACCCTGGTCGTCGCGCCCACCGGCTCGGGCAAGACGCTGTCGGCTTTCCTGTGGTCGCTCGACCGGCTCGCCGCGACGCCGCGGCCGGAGGAGCCGCGGCACCGCTGCCGGGTGCTGTACGTCAGCCCGCTCAAGGCCCTGGCCGTCGACGTCGAGCGCAACCTGCGCAGCCCGCTGACCGGCATCCGGCAGGCGGCGCAGCGCCTGGACCTGCCGGTGCCCGACATCCGGGTCGGGATCCGATCGGGTGACACGCCCGCCGATGAGCGGCGGGCGTTCAACAAGGTGCCGCCGGACGTGTTCATCACCACGCCGGAGTCGCTGTTCCTGGTCCTCACCAGCGCCGCCCGCGAGTCGCTGCGCGGTGTGCAGACGGTGATCATCGACGAGGTGCACGCCGTCAGCGGCAGCAAGCGCGGCGCCCACCTCGCGCTGTCGCTCGAGCGGCTGGACGAGCTGCTGGAGACCCCCGCCCAGCGGATCGGGCTGTCCGCGACGGTGCGGCCGATCGAGGAGGTGGCGCGTTTCCTCGGCGGCAGCCGCGAGGTGGTCGTCGTACAGCCCAGGAGCACCAAGACCATCGAGGTCAAGGTGGTCGTGCCGATCGAGGACATGAGCGGCCTGGGCTCCAACGGGATGGGCGAGTCGGCCGGCCCGGTCCGCGGCGGCAGCGCGGCGGGCGCCGAGCCGCGGGCGAGCATCTGGCCGGCGGTCGAGGAGCGCATCGTCGACCTCGTACAGGCGCACCGATCGACGATCGTGTTCGCCAACAGCCGACGGCTCGCCGAGCGGCTGACCAGCCGGCTGAACGAGATCGCGACCGAACGGGCGTACGGCGTTCCCGAGCCGGAGCCCGTGGACCTGGATCGACCGGCCGGCTCGGCCGGCGTCAAGCCCGACGGCGCGTCGTTCTTGCGCGGGCCGGCGCAGAAGATCGCGCAGGGCGCGACGAGCGCGCCGTGGGGCAACGGGACCGCGGCGGACGGTCCCGGCGTCGTCGAGCTCGCCCGCGCGCACCACGGGTCGGTGAGCCGTGAGCAGCGCTCCATCATCGAGGAGGCGCTCAAAGCTGGTCGGCTGCCGGCGGTCGTCGCCACCAGCAGCCTCGAGCTCGGGGTCGACATGGGCGCGGTCGACCTGGTCATCCAGGTCGAGTCGCCGCCGAGCGTCGCGTCCGGGTTGCAGCGGGTCGGCCGCGCCGGCCACCAGGTCGGCGCGATCAGCCGGGGCATCATCATGCCCAAGTACCGCGGCGACCTGGTGCAGTGCGCGGTCGTTGCTGAGCGGATGGTCGACGGCGGCATCGAGTCGACGACCTACCCGCGCAACCCGCTCGACGTACTGGCCCAGCAGATCGTCGCGATGTGCGCGCTGGAGACCTGGCAGGTCGACGACCTCGCCGCGGTCGTACGACGGGCCGCCCCGTTCGCCGCGCTCCCGCAGAGCGCGCTGGAGGCCGTCCTGGACATGCTGTCTGGCCGCTACCCCAGCGACGACTTCGCCGAGCTGCGCCCGCGGATCACCTGGGACCGGGTCACCGGCGTGCTGGCCGGCCGCCCCGGCGCGCAGCGGCTGGCGGTGACCAGCGGCGGCACCATCCCCGACCGGGGCATGTTCGGCGTCTTCCTGGTGGGTGACAAGGGATCCCGCGTCGGCGAGCTGGACGAGGAGATGGTCTACGAGTCGCGGGTCGGGGACGTGTTCCTGCTCGGCTCGAGTGCCTGGCGGATCGAGGACATCACCCACGACCGGGTGCTGGTCACGCCGGCGCCCGGGCAGCCCGGTCGGATGCCGTACTGGCGCGGCGACGCACCCGGGCGGCCGATCGAGCTCGGCCGGGCGCTCGGCGCGTTCCTGCGCGAGGTCAGCGCGCTCGGGCCCGACGACGCGAACACCCGGCTGCGCGAGGCGGGCCTGGACGCGTACGCGACCTCGAACCTGCTTGCCTACCTGGCCGAGCAGCGCGAAGCGACCGGCACGCTGCCGGATGACCGCACGATCCTGGTCGAGCGGTTCCGCGACGAGCTCGGCGACTGGCGCCTCGCGATCCACTCGCCGTTCGGCGCGCAGGTCAACCAGCCGTGGGCGCTCGCACTGACGGCGCGGCTGCGGGAGTCGTACGGCGTGGACGTGCAGTCGATGCACTCCGACGACGGGATCGTGCTGCGGCTGCCCGAGACGGAGGAGGCGCCGACCGGGTCGGTCGCCGTCTTCGACCCGGCGGACGTCGAGCCGGCGGTGCAGGCGGAGGTCGGCGGCTCGGCGCTGTTCGCCTCGCGCTTCCGGGAGTGCGCGGCGCGTGCGCTGCTGCTGCCCCGGCGCAACCCGACCCGCCGGACGCCGCTGTGGCAGCAGCGCCAGCGCAGCGCCCAGCTGCTCAGCGTGGCCGCGCAGTACGGCAGCTTCCCGGTGGTGCTGGAGACGATGCGCGAGGTGCTGCAGGACGTCTTCGACGTGCCGGGCCTCGTACAGCTGATGAAGGACGTGGAGGCCCGGCGGGTACGCCTGGTCGAGGTCGAGACGCAGCAGCCGTCACCGTTCGCGCGGTCCATGCTGTTCGGCTACATCGGTGCCTTCATGTACGAGGGCGACGCGCCGCTCGCGGAGCGCCGGGCCAACGCGTTGTCGCTGGACAGCGCGCTGCTCGCGGAGCTGCTCGGCCAGGCCGAGCTGCGCGAGCTGATCGACGCGGACGCGTTGGCCGAGGTGGAGGCGGAGGTGCAGCTGCTCGCGGAGGACCGCCGCGCCAAGGACCTCGAGAGCACCGCCGACCTGCTGCGCCGCCTCGGCGACCTGACGACCGCAGAGGCCCTTTTGCGCGGCGGTACGCCCGGCTGGCTGGTCGAGCTCGAGGAGCGCCGCCGCGCCATCCGGGTGCGGATCGCCGGTGAGGAGCGCTGGGCCGCGGTCGAGGACGCCGGTCGCCTGCAGGACGCGCTGGGCACGGCGCTGCCGGTCGGGATCGCCGAGGCCTTCACCGAGCCGGTACGCGACCCGCTCGGCGACCTGGTCAGCCGCTACGCCCGTACCCACGGGCCCTTCCACCCCGCGGACGTCGCCCGGCGCTTCGGGCTCGGCGTCGCGGTCGTCGACGCCGCGCTGGCCCGCCTGTCGGCGAGCGGCCGGGTCGCGCACGGGGAGTTCCGGCCGGGCGGGTCGGGGCTGGAGTGGTGCGACGCCGAGGTGCTGCGGATGCTGCGACGGCGGTCGCTGGCCAAGCTCCGCAAGGAGGTCGAGCCGGTGCCGCCGGAGGCGCTCGCGCGGTTCCTGCCGCAGTGGCAGGGCCTCGGTACGCAGTCCGGTCGGGGCGTCGACGGGCTGCTGCGGACGGTCGAGCAGCTGCAGGGCGTCGCGGTGCCCGCCAGCGCACTGGAGTCGCTGGTGCTGCCCTCGCGGGTCGCCGGCTACTCCCCGGCGATGCTCGACGAGTTGACCGCCGCCGGCGAGGTGCTGTGGGCCGGCCAGGGCTCGCTGCCCGGCAACGACGGCTGGGTGTCGCTGCAGACCGCCGACGCCGCCGACCTGATACTTCCGGCGATGGGGGAGCTCAGCTCCACCCCTCTGCACGACAGCGTTCTCGCGGCGCTTGACGGCGGGCAGGCGCTGTTCTTTCGCCAGCTGTCCGACCGGGCCGGCTCACTCGACGACCCGGCGCTGGTCGCCGCGCTCTGGGACCTGGTGTGGGCCGGCCGGGTCACCAACGACACCCTCGGTCCGCTGCGCGCGCTGCTGTCCGGCGGCCGCACCACGCATGGCGCGAAGAAGGCGCCGGCGCGACCGCGCAGCCGGTACGGCCGGCCGGTGATGCCGACTCGCACCGGGCCGCCGACGGCTGCCGGCCGCTGGTCGCTGCTGCCCGATCGCGACCCCGACGCCACCCGGCGTACGCACGCGCTCGCCGAGGCGCTGCTCGACCGGCACGGCGTGGTGACTCGAGGCGCCGTGATGGCCGAACGCGCGCCGGGTGGCTTCAGCGCGGTGTACCAGGTGCTGAAGGCTTTCGAGGAGTCCGGCCGGGTACGCCGCGGCTACTTCGTCGAGGGGCTGGGAGCCGCGCAGTTCGCGGCGCCCGGGGCCGTCGACCGGATGCGGGCGATC
>JAYVYM010000096.1:0-7968 GCA_043784245.1 Frankiales bacterium | reverse complement strand
CCGGGTCGCCGACGAATCGGGCTCGGACGGCCTGCAGGACATCGGTCGCGTCCAGCACCTCGTCGGCGTCGACGCCGGCCAGCGGGCAGCCGACGATGACGCGCGGGCAGTCGCCGCAGGCCTCCGTCGTGTCCAGCCCGACCGCGTCCAGCCGCTCCCAGATGGCGGGGACGTCCTCCACCTTGATCCAGTGCAGCTGCACGTTCTGCCGGTCGGTGACGTCGGCGACGTCGCGGCCGTAGGTCGTACTGAGCTCGCCGATCGTGCGCAGCTGCTCGGCTGTAAGCTGGCCGCCGTCGATGCGGATGCGCAGCATGAAGTACGGCGCCTCGAGCTCCTCGGGCGCCAGCACGGCGGTCTTGCCGCCCGGGATGCCCTCGGCGCGCTGGGTGTAGAGGCCGTACCAACGAAAGCGCGCCCGAAGGTCACCGCCGTCGATGCCGTCGAAGCCCGTGTGGCTGTACGTATCGATGATCCGCTGCTTGACGGTCAGCGGGTTGCTGTCCTTCTTGGACTGTTCGTTGGCGTTGAGCGGCTCGCGGTAGCCGAGCGCCCACTGCCCCTGTCCGCGCACGGCGGCCATACAGATCTCCTGGGGGTGGGGGTGCAGGTGGCCGGGGTCAGCGCGTAGAACTGGCCGCGCTCGAGACGCGCTGCAGGTCGATGTGCCGACGTGACGTCAGGAGGGGACCCATATCGATAAGGATCCCACAGGGCGCCGGAATGGCACGCGGGCGCGGTGCTGCGTCTGCTCGTTCGGGCACGTGTGTTGCAGCGCCCCCGGTCGCCGGGCTGTTCCCGGGCCTGCCGTCGGGTTGCCGACCTCGCCCCCGGCCGCAGGTCCCGGCAGCCGTGCCTGCCCAGGGCGTCGCCGATGAGCTGTCGGGTGGCTGTCCGAACGTCGCGCACGGCGGGTCGTGAGCTGCATGTCCAGCTTGTTCCGACGAGCTGATCCTCGTGGGGGAATGGCCACGTGAAATATGGACGCCGAGGAGTCGCGGTCCGGTTTCTGGACGTAAGGCTCGCGGCCGTCGGCGGTCCGGAACTGAATCCACAGGTATGTGCTCGTCGAGTACGCCGTGCTCGTACTATCCCCGGCGTGGACGCTGGAGCCGGCTCGTCAGCACGCCCGGCCGGCCCCGAACGCGCCCGCGGCTCGTTGCGCCCGTTCTGGGTGCTGATGGCGTTGCTCAGCACTCTGGGCGCCGTGTCTGGGTGTAGCGGAGCGCCATCCGCCTCGCCGACTCTGTCCCCGCTGCCGACCGCATCCTCGACGCCGACGGGGTCGCCGACCGCGTCGAGTCCGACGACGGCGGCATCGACATCAGTGACCTCGCCGGCCACTGCAGGAAGCGGCGCGCCCCCGCTGGACACCCCGTTCACAAGAGAAGGAGCCGAGTCTTTCGCCCGGTACTGGTTCGCGGAATTCGATCGGGCCTACGCGCAACTCGACCCTTCCATCATCAAGAATATCAGCACAGCAGACTGTATGAGCTGCTTGGCATATCAGACAAACTTGAACCAAAGCAAAGCCGCCGGCCGGACGTACCGCGGGGGAGAGACCCTCCTCAGGTACGTTGTCTCGGCTCCCCTGGCCGGTGATAAAGCTATCGTCTTGGTGAACTACGAGGCAAAAGAATTGCTGGTCTTCGACGCCTCGGGACAGATTGTCAAGCGGCTGCCCGCTGACGCTAAGGTCGTAGTCAACATCGATCTTCGTAGAAGCGATACATCGTGGTTGGTGGCAGAAGTGACCCAGTCGTGAAGACCAGAATACGCAATTCGGTAATCTTCTGCGTCGTCTTGCTGCTTACCGGGGGACTTGGCGTAGGAATGGCAGCGGCCTGTGGGCCTCCGCCCTCTGGATGCGAGAAGCGCACGTGCTCGACGGGCGGATGCGTCGATCTCCCCGTGGTCCCTCCCAGCGGCGGTGGCGGCATCCAGCCGGTTGGACTTGAGCATCCCCCGCAGTACGCCTACGTGCCCACCTGCCCCGGGAACAGACCGGATGGTGCTGACGCGCTATGTGGAGCTTCGCTTAGCAACTGCCCCGATCCTGCAGCAACCGCTTTCTGGGTGTTCATCAAGACTTGGGACCCCGTCACCGGCGCCTATGGGATCTGGAATCAGCAGACCACTCCACGTACCGTTTGTCTCGGGCCGGGCGCGGTGGGGGTCAATCCCGTCCTGGCGGCGTTGGCGCAGGTGCGGGCTGAGTGGAAGACCTATGACCTACCGGCGTCGTCGTTCACGGTCCGGCCGGCGTCGGGGACGTTGGTGGGGGCGGTGACGCAGTTCAGCTCCAGCGCCCCGCTGGACACGGACCTGCCACCCAAGACGATCCTGGGTTTCGCTGTCAGGCTGCACATCACGGCGACGCGCTACGTGTGGGACTTCGGGGACGGGGAGCTCGTGGCTCAGGCTGCCGGAAATGGCTCGCCGTCGGCGGTGCACACTTACCGCACAGCTGGCATGCATAACGTGCGTCTGGAGACGTTTTACACCGCAACCTTCAGCGTCGGGGCGGACCCGGCCCGGCTCCCGTTGGCGGGCGTCGCGGACGTACTCGGGCCGAACCTTGCGCTGCAGGCCGGGCAGGCCCGTACTCAGCTGGAGTCCGGTGCCCGCTGAACGAGATGTGCCGAGCAGGACAACACCGAACGTAGGCTCGCGCTCCTGCCGTCCGCCGGGACATCGAGGGGATCACCGTGAGCGCCGCTCAGACCGCTACCCGTGCGGCGTCCGGGGGAGCGACCCTGTGGCTGACGGGGCTGTCGGGCGCCGGCAAGAGCACCGTCGCCGAGGCGCTGGCGGCCCGGCTGTCCGGACCGGTCGAGCTGTTGGACGGGGATGAGGTCCGCGAGTTCTTGTCGAAGGGCCTCGGCTTCTCCCGCGAGGACCGGGACACCAACGTCCTGCGGATCGGCTGGGTGGCGTCAAAGCTCGCCCAGCACGGCGTGCTCGTGCTGGCGGCAGTCATCAGCCCGTACGCCGAGACGCGCGCCGCGGTTCGTGAGCTGCACGAGCAGCACGGGGCGGGTTTCCTGGAGGCGCACATCGCCACGCCGGTCGAGGTGTGCGCTGAGCGCGACGTCAAGGGCCTCTATGCCAAGCAGCGGGCCGGCGAGATGACCGGGCTGACCGGCGTCGACAGCCCGTACGAGGCACCCACCGCACCCGACGTGGTCGTCCCGACGCACCGGCAGACACTCGAGCAGTCTGTCGAGCAGCTGCTGGCCGTCCTTGCTGCGCGCGGCCTGCTCGAGGGCCGCCGGGCCTGATCCCGCGTGGCCTGATCCCGCTCAGCCGTCAGCCAGAATCGGGCGGTCAGCCGGGGCAGGCCTGGGCGGGCGGGGTGGCCACACCGACACCCACGACCGGGCGTCTCCGTTCAGCCGAGAGACACCCTCCGGCAGCGCGCCGGTCACGACCTGCTCCAGGGTGGTGCTCTCCAGCACCCCGCGTACGGCGGCGCGAAGGGCCACCCAGACGTCCTGCAGGTGCGCGGCCGGCCCGGCGTAGCCCAGCTCCTCCGGCCGGTTGCCGTGCACCAGCGCCAGCGGCCCCTCCATCACCCTGATGACGTCGGCAATCGTCACCGCGTACGCAGGGCGGGCGAGGCGATGCCCACCGACCGGGCCGCGCCGGCTGGTGACAATCCCGGCGCGCCGCAGGTCCAGCAGGATCCCGTCGAGGAACGAGCGCGGGATGCCCTGCGCGGTCGCGATCTCCTCGGCCTTCACCGTCGCCTCGCCGTCCTGCCCGGCCAGGTGGCACAGCGCACGCAGGGCGTAGTCGCTCTTGGCGGAGATCTGCACGACAGCAGTCTCACTCTTTCGGGTTCTTGACCACACCTATCGACAAAAGGTTACGATCACCCGGCGACGGACGCTCTGTCCTCGCCCCTGCCGAGCAGCAAGACGCGCGCAGCCACCCGAAACGTCCGCCCGAAGGAGAACACAGCCTGTGAAGCTCGTCCGTACGCTCACGACCGGCGTCGCCCTGGCCGCCCTCGCCATGACCGCAGCCTGCGGCGGCAGTGCCAAGGCCGTGCAGCCGGCGGCGGGGGGCGTCGCAGCCAAGGCCCCGGCCCTACGACTGGGCTACTTCGCCAACGTGACCCACGCCGGGGCCGTGTACGGCGTGGCCAACGGCACCTTCCAGAAGGCCCTGGGCGACACCAAGCTGACCACCTCGGTGTTCAACGCCGGCCCGGCCGCCATCGAGGCGATGGCCGGCGGGGCGATCGACGCCGCGTTCCTCGGCCCCAACCCCGCTATCAACGGCTTCGCCAACAGCGCCGGCAAGCTGCTGCGCGTCGTCGCCGGTACGACGTACGGCGGCGCGGCCCTGGTGGTCAAGCCCACCATCACCGACGTCTCGCAGCTCGCCGGTAAGAAGATCGCGACGCCGCAGCTGGGCAACACGCAGGACGTGGCCGCCAAGGCGTACTTCAAGTCCAAGGATGTCAAGAACGTCACAATCATCAATCAGGACAACGCGATCACGCTGGACCTGCTCAAGCGCGGCGAGATAGACGGCGGCTGGGTGCCGGAGCCCTGGGCCAGCCGGCTGGTGCTCGACGGCGGCGGCAAGCAGCTCGTCGACGAGGCGACCCTGTGGCCGGGCGGCAAGTTCGTCACGACCCAGCTCGTGGTCAGCCAGAAGTACCTGAGCCAGTACCCCGGCAGCGTCGACGACCTGCTCAAGGGCCTGATCGAGGCCACCGACGCGGTGGCGGCCAAGACGCCGGCGGCCGAGAAGGTCGTCAACGCCCAGATCCTCAAAGACACCGGCAAGGCGCTTTCCGACGCCACCCTGACCGCCTCGTTCAAGACCCTCACGCCGAGCCTCGACCCGGTGGCGACCTCGCTGGCCAAGAGCGCCAAGGACGCGCAGGACGTCGGCGTCACCAAGGACAAGGTCAACCTCAAGGGCATCTACGACCTGCACCTGCTCAACGCCCTGCTCAAGGCCGCCGGCAAGCCGGAGGTCTCCGACAACGGTCTCGGCGTCTAGGCGCCCCGGCCCCCCCGCCCACACCCCGAAGGAGACCTCATGGCCCCGCTCAAATCCCTGCGCAAGGCAATTTCCGTCCAACCCGCTGCCGGCGTTGCCGCGGTCTCCATCCAGGGCGTCACCAAGCGCTTCGGACGGGGCCCGCTGATCCTGGACGACGTATCGCTGGACGTGGCGCCCGGCGAGTTCGTCTGCCTGCTGGGTGCCAGTGGCTGCGGCAAGTCGACCCTGCTCAACCTGGCCGCGGGCCTGGACCGTCCGACGAAGGGGGACGTGTCGGTGCTGGGCAACCGGCCGGCGCTGATGTTCCAGGAGCCGGCGCTGTTCCCGTGGCTCACCGCGACGCAGAACATCGAGCTGGCGCTGCGCCTGCGCGGGGTCGGCAAGGCCGAGCGCCGCGCCGAAGCCGGTCGCCTGCTGGAGCTGGTACGCCTGGAGGGCTCGGGGCCCAAACGGCCGCACGAGCTGTCCGGCGGCATGCGCCAGCGCGTGGCGCTGGCCCGGGCGCTCGCCCAGGACAGCCAGGTGCTGCTGATGGACGAGCCCTTCGCGGCGCTGGACGCCATCACCCGCGACATGCTGCACGACGAGTTGACCCGCGTCTGGCAGGAAGTCGGGGTCACCATCGTGTTCGTGACGCACAACGTGCGCGAGGCCGTGCGCCTCGGCCAGCGCGTCGTGCTGCTGTCCTCGCGGCCCGGCCGGGTGGCGCAGGAGTACCTGATCGATATCGGCCAGCCGCGCCGGATTGAGGACCCCGAGGTGGCCGACCTGGCCGGCCGGATCACCGACGACCTGGGCCGCGAGATCCGCAGGCACGCCCACGCCGCGACCGCTCCGCTGGGCACGACGGTGCGGGCGTGACCGCCCCCGTCATCCAGACCTCGCGTGCCGGTGCCGAGCTGAGCGAGGCCCTCGACGCGCTGGAGCTCGGGCCGGTCGAACCGCGTACGCCGTGGTGGCGCCGGATCCTGCAGAGCGGCCTGCCGGCCGTCGCGGGGCTGGCCGTCATTCTGGGGATCTGGGTGCTCGTCGTACAGGTCAAGCACCCCGACACGCTGCCGAGCCCGGGCGAGGTGTTGGCCTCGCTCAGGGACAACTGGCAGCGCGGGCGCATCCAGGAGGCGGTCCTGAAAAGCCTGGAGCGCGGTGGGCTCGGCTTCCTGCTGTCGGTGGCGATCGGCACCCCCATCGGGCTGCTGCTGTCGCGGGTGCACGTCCTGCGCCAGGCGTTCGGGCCGATCATCACCGGGCTGCAGTCGATGCCGTCGGTGGCCTGGGTGCCCGCGGCGATCCTGTGGTTCCACCTGTCGGAGGGGACGATCTACTTCGTCATCCTGATGGGCGCGGTCCCCTCGATCGTCAACGGCACGATCAGCGGCATCGAGCAGGTACCGCCGCTCTACACCCGGGTCGGGCACGTGCTCGGCGCCCGCGGTCTGGCGCTCGCCAGGCACGTGCTGCTGCCCGCGGCGCTACCCGGCTACATCGGCGGGCTCAAGCAGGGCTGGGCGTTCTCGTGGCGCTCGCTGATGGCCGCGGAGATCATCGTGACCACGTCGAGCCTGGGCTTCGGGCTCGGTCAGCTGCTCGACCAGTCGCGCACGCTCTTCGACGTCCCGGGGGTGCTCGGCGGCATCATCGCGATCCTGGTGGTCGGGCTCGCCGTCGACCTGCTGGTGTTCAGCCCGGTCGAGCGGGCCGTGCTGAGGCGCCGCGGCCTGCTGGTCGGCAAGGGCTGACAAACTGAGCCTGTGACGCCCGGCCGCTTCCCCCTGCACCTGGACCTGCGCGACCGCCGGGTCCTCGTCGTCGGCGGGGGACCGGTCGCCCTGCGCCGCGCCACGGCCCTGGCCGAGGCCGGCGGGGTGGTCGTCGTGGTGGCTCCCGAGATCGTCGACGGGATGCCCGGCGAGCTGCTGCACCGGCGGTTCCGGCCGACCGATGTCGGTGGCGCCTGGCTGGTCGTCACGGCCACCGGGGAGATCGACGAGCAGATCGCCCAGGTCTGCCAGGCGTACGGAATCTGGTGCGTACGTGCCGACGACGCCACCCGGTCACCGGCCTGGGTGCCGGCTGTCGCGCGGGTCGACGACGTCGTGGTGTCGCTGACCGCCGGTCGTGACCCGCGCCGGGCGGCCGCCCTGCGGGACGCCGTCGCCCTGGCCCTGGACACCGGGGAGCTCCCGCTGCGCCGCAGCCGCCCGGGGACCGGCAGCGTGGCCCTGGTCGGCGGCGGACCGGGCGACCCCGACCTGCTGACCGTCCGCGGTCGGCGGCTGCTGGCCGGCGCCGACGTCGTCGTACGCGACCGGCTGGCGCCGCAGGTGCCACTGCCCGAAGGCGTACGCGTGGTCGAGGTCGGCAAGGCCGCGCACGGACCTTCATGGAGCCAGCGCGACATCGAGGCGCTGCTGGTGGAGCAGGCCCGCGCGGGGCTGCGCGTCGTACGCCTCAAGGGCGGCGACGTCCACGTGTTCGCGCGTGGCATCGAGGAGGTCGCGGCCTGCGTCGAGGCCGGCGTCGCGGTCGAGGTCGTCCCCGGTGTGAGCTCGGCGCTCGCGGTCCCGGCGCTCGCCGGCATCCCGGTCACCGCCCGCGGCGTCGCCCAGTCCGTCGCGGTCGTCAGCGCGCACCTGCCGCCCGGCGACCCCGGCTCGACCGTCGACTGGGACGCCCTCGCCCGGCTCGGCGGCACGCTGGTGCTGCTGATGGCCGTCGAACGGCTTGCCGCCGCCGCCGACGCGCTCGTCGCGGGCGGCCGCGACCCCGCCACGCCGGTCGCCGTCGTCCAGGACGGCAGCCTGCCGGGGCAGCGCACCGTCGTGTCGACCCTGTCCCGGGCCGGTATCGACGCCGCCGGGCTGCGGGCGCCCTGCGTGGTCGTCGTCGGCGAGGTCGTCTCCGCACGGCTGGTGACATGAACGTCCTGCTCGGTGTGGCGCACGG
>JAYVYM010000095.1:0-11837 GCA_043784245.1 Frankiales bacterium | reverse complement strand
CAGCGGCCCGGCCAGCGCCGGCGATCCGGTGTCGAGCACCCGGGCGGCGGAGCCCGGGAGCGCGCAGACCGCGCGCAGGGCCTGCCGCCGCAGCCCCGCTGCCCAGCCCGAACCGCCGCTCATCGCCCACCCGGCGGTGCGGGCCAGCCGGATCTGGCTGGCCACGTGCGGCCGGCGCTCCCGCGCGTACGTGGCGAGCAGCGCCTCCGGCGCGTCCCCAGCCAGCACCCGGGCCAGCTTCCACGCCAGGTTGGCCGCGTCGCGCAGCCCCGCCCCGAGCCCCTGCCCGACGAACGGCGGGCTGAGGTGCGCCGCGTCGCCGAGCAGGAAGACCCGCCCGGACTGCCACCGGTCGGCCAGCCGGGCGCTGAACACGTACGACGCGCTGCGCAGCACCTGCACCGGCAGCCCGCCGGTCCAGGGAAGCAGCAGCTCCTCCAGCCGGCCGCTCAGGTCCGCGGCCGACTCCCCCGGGCGCAGCTGGAACTCCCAGCGGTACCGATGCTCGCCGACCCGCAGGTAGGTCGCCGCGCGGTGCGGGTCGCAGACTTGAAGCACGCCGTCCCAGGCCCCGAGCTCGGCGGTGCATCGGCCGTCGACGACCAGCCACTCCTGCTCGAAGTGCAGGTCGCGCCACGGCCCGCCGACCGCCCGTCGGACCACGCTGGCGGCGCCGTCACAGCCCAGGACGGCGGCCGCTTCGACGACCTCGCCGCCTGCGAGCAGCACGTGAGGCGCGGCGCCGCACCGGACGTCGACGACCTGGGTGCCGGACCGGATGAAAACCTCGGGCCGGGTCGCCAGTCGCTCGCGCAGCAGGTCCTCGAGCTCCGGCTGATCGAACATGTTGGCCTGCGGATGGCCGTGTCGACCCAGCCCGGGGCTGCGGGCGAACTCTGCGAGCACCCGGTGCCGGCCGTCCAGCAGGCGCAGGCCCCGGGCCGGCCGGGTGATGGCGGCGAACGCGCCGCTCCCGAGCGCGCGGTCCAGGATGCGCGCCACCTCGTCGTCGGCGTGCACGGCGCGAGGCAGCGGCCACGGCTCGACGTGCTGCTCGAGCACCAGGACCCGTACACCGTGCTCGGCGAGCAGCAGCGCGGCCGTCAGGCCGGTAGGCCCGGCGCCGACGACCACCACGGGCAGCTCGGACGGCGTCAGCAGGCCGTCGGGACCACTCGCTCGCACCAGGGACACTGCTCGGCAGCCGGCAGCTCGCGCCAGTCGCCACCGGGCGACAGGTCGTCGGGGGCGTGCGCTCCGCAGACCGGCCGGAGCAGCACCCGGTCGCGGCCGGTGAGCACGGGCAGCGCATGCAGCGGGGTGGCCGCGGCCAGCCCGACGCGGTACGGCGGGACATCGGCGGCCACCGCGTCCGGGACGGGGGACGTGCGGCGGGTGCGGGAACTCACCACCTGAGTCTACGGCGACCCGTGGCAGAGTCCGAGCATGATCGTGGTCTGTGGTGAAGCCCTCATCGATCTGGTGCCGTTGCCCGGCGTCCCGGGCGGCTTCAGCGCCCGGCACGGGGGCAGCCCGACCAATGTCGCGGTCGGTCTCGGCCGGCTCGGCGTCCCGGTCGCGCTGCTCGCCAGGTTGTCCGGCGACCCCTTCGGGCGGCTACTGGCCCAGCACGTACGGGGGGCCGGTGTCGACGACTCACTGCTCATCGCTGCCGCCGAGCCCACGACGCTGGCCGTCGTCACCCTCGACGACGTCGGCGGCGCCGAATACGCCTTCTACGTGGACGGCGCCGCCGATGGTGGGTGGCGTACGGACGACGTGCCCGCCGCCCTCCCCCCGGGGGCGCCGCTGCACGTCAGTGGAGCGCTGGCGCTGGCCGTGCCGTCGATGGGCGACGCGATCGAGGGGCTGCTGCGGCGTGAGCGCGGCCAGCGACTGCTCGCGCTCGACCCCAATGTGCGGCCTCGGCTGGTCCGCGATGAGGCTGCCCAGCGGGCCCGCCTGGACCGCTGGATCGCGCTGGTGGACCTGGTCAAGGTCAGCGCGGACGACCTGGCCTGGCTGGCCCCCGGAGTGGCTGTCGAGGACGTCGCAGCGCAGTGGCTGGCGCGCGGCCCCGGGATGGTCGTCGTCACCCGCGGCGCCGACGGCACGCACGCGTGCACCGCGGGCGGCACCGTCGACCTGCCGGGCATGCCGGTCGTCGTCGCCGACACCGTCGGAGCCGGCGACGCATTCATGGCCGGGCTGCTCTGCGCACTGCACGAGAGCGGTGACCTGGTCCGCGGGAAGCCGCCCGCCCCCGCCGCGCTGCGAAGCGCTCTGCAGTTCGCGCAGCTGGTCGCGTCGATCACCTGCGCCCGGATCGGCGCCGACCCGCCGTGGCGCGCAGAACTCCCGACAGCCTGACGGCTCAGCGCGCCGGTCGGCCGGCTCAGCGCGCCGGCCGGCTCAGCGCGCCAGCCGGCTCAGCGCGCCGGTCGGCCGCGCAGCATGGCGACGATCAGGTGCGGCCCCGGCTCGGCCAGCGCCGCGGCCAGCTGGGTAGCGAGCTCCTCCGAGGTATGGGCGCGGCTCGCCGGTACGCCCATCCCGGTGGCTAGCGCGACGAAGTCCAGGTCGGGCCGGCCCAGGTCGAGCAGCTGCTGCGCGCGTTCGCCGTCCCCGGCCGCACCGACCCGCTGCAGCTCGCCGGACAGGATCGCGTACGCCCCGTTGTCGCAGATGATCGTGGTGATGTCGAGCTGCTCGCGGGCGTACGTCCACAGCGCCTGGATCGTGTACATCGCGCTGCCGTCGGCCTGTACGCCGATCACCGGCCGGTCGGGGCTCGCGACGGCGGCACCGAGCGCGCACGGCAGGCCCTGCCCGATCGCGCCGCCCGTGAGCGTCAGCCAGTCGTGCCGCGGGGAGCCAGCGGTCGCCGCGGTCAGCTTGCTGCCGGAGGTCAGCGCCTCGTCGACGACGATCGCCCCCTCGGGCAGCAGTGCGCCCAGCACGGCGGCCAGCGTCACCGGGCTGAGCGGCCCCGTCGGCAGCTCCGGGCGCCGCGCCGGGGCGAGCTCGGGCTGCGCGTCGGGGGCGACCAGCGCGGCCAGGTCGCGGAGCGCGGCCGTCGCGTCCTCACCCGACCGGGCCAGCTCCACGATCTCGCAGCCGGCCGGGACGAAGCTGCCGGGCAGGTCGGGGTAGGCGAAGAAGGCCACCGGCGCGCGGGCGCCGGCCAGGACGAGCCGCCCGCAGCCGGCCAGCTCCGCCAGTGCTGGTTCCGGCGCGTACGGCAGGGTGCGCAGCGCAGGCAGGCCGGCGCCCCGGGGCAGCCGCGCCGGGAAGGTCTCGCAGAGCAGCCGCGCGCCGATGCCGACGGCGATCCGCGAGGCAGCGAGCAGGCCCGGCTCGGTGAGCGCGTCGCCGCCGAGCAGCAGCACCGTCTCGCCAGGGCCGGCCGCCTCCATCGCGTCCGCCGCCGCCCGCACCGTGCCGGGCGACACCCTGGGCGCCTCCCTCGGTGTCCGCGCGACGGCCGGCTGCCCGCCGGCGCCCCACGACACGTCCGCGGGCAAGGCGAGGGTGGCGACGCAGCCGGGCGGGCCCTGCGCCGCCGCCACCGCCTCGACCGCGTCAGCGGCGAGGTCGGCAGTCGTCGCCGCCCGCCGGAACCAGCCGGACACGGCGCCCGCGATGGCGTCCAGGTCTGACTCGAGCGGCGCGTCGAGCCGCTTGTGGTTGGTGGCGTGGTCGCCGACGATGTTGACCAACGGACTGCGCGCCCGCCGGGCGTTGTGCAGGTTGGCCAGCCCGTTGGCCAACCCGGGCCCGAGGTGCAGCAGGGTGGCCGCCGGGCGGCCGGCCATCCGGGCGTAGCCGTCGGCGGCTCCGGTGGCGACACCCTCGAACAGGGTCAGCACGGCCCGCATCTCGGGCACCTCGTCGAGGGCGGCCACGAAGTGCATCTCCGACGTGCCGGGGTTGGCGAAGCAGACGTCGACACCCGAGGTGACGAGCGTACGGATCAGGGCCTGGGCGCCGTTCATCTGCCGCCTTCGAGGTCGGGGGGTCGCGGGCGCGGCCAGGCTAGCGACATCATCGGGGCTCACCCCCTACCCCTGGAGAGACCGTGGCCGTCCACGACCGCGCAGGCACGCTCGCCCAGCCGCAGGACCTCGTCGACGTACCGCACCTGGTAGCGGCCTACTACACCGGGCATCCGGACCCCGCCGACCCCGCGCAGCAGGTCGCGTTCGGCACCTCCGGGCACCGCGGGTCCTCGCTGGCCACCGCCTTCAACGACGACCACATCGCCGCGACCAGCCAGGCGATCGCGGACCTGCGCCGGGCCGACGGCCCGCTGTTTCTCGCCCGGGACACCCACGCGCTGTCCGAGCCGGCCTGGGCGACCGCGCTCGAGGTGTTCGCCGCCAATGGGGTCACCGTCCTGGTCGACAGCCGCGACCGCTACACCCCGACGCCCGCCCTGTCGCACGCGGTGCTGACGTACAACCGGGGCCGCACGACCGGCCTGGCCGATGGCGTCGTGATCACCCCGTCGCACAACCCGCCCTATGACGGCGGCTTCAAGTACAACCCGCCGCACGGCGGGCCGGCGGGCAGCGAGACCACATCGGCCGTGCAGGACGCCGCCAACGCGCACCTGCGCGACGGCCTCGCCCGCGTCCGGCGCATCCCGCTGGCCCGCGCCCGGACCGCGGACACCACCGGCACCTACGACTACCTCGCCGCGTACGTCGACGACCTGCCGTCGGTGCTCGACCTCGACGCGGTACGCGACGCCGGGGTGCGGATCGGCGCCGATCCGCTGGGCGGCGCCAGCGTCGACTACTGGGACGCGATCGCCGAGCGGCACCGGCTCGACCTGACCGTCATCAACCCGCTGGTCGACCCGACCTGGCGCTCGATGACGCTGGACTGGGACGGCAAGATCCGGATGGACTGCTCCTCGCCGTACGCGATGGCCTCGCTGATCGCCGCGAAGGACTCCTACGACGTCTCGACCGGCAACGACGCCGACGCCGACCGGCACGGCATCGTGACCCCCGACGGCGGCCTGCTGGCGCCCAACGCCTACCTCGCCGTCGCCATCGAGCACCTGCTGTCGACGCGCACCGGCTGGCCGGCGGGTGCCGCGATCGGCAAGACGATGGTCAGCTCGTCGATGGTCGACCGGGTCGTGGCGGGGCTCGGGCGGCAGCTGCTCGAGGTGCCGGTCGGGTTCAAGTGGTTCGTGCCCGGGCTGCTCGACTCCTCCGTGGCGTTCGGCGGCGAGGAGTCGGCCGGCGCGTCGTTCCTGCGCCGCGATGGCAGCGTCTGGACGACCGACAAGGACGGCCTGCTGCTGTGCCTGCTGGCGGCCGAGATCACCGCGGTGACGGGACATTCCCCGAGCGAGCGCTACCGGGCACTCACCGGGCGGTACGGCGAGCCGGCGTACGCCCGGATCGACGCGCCCGCGACCCGCGTGCAGAAGGCGGCGCTGGCCCGGCTGTCACCGGAGCAGGTCCGCGCGACGACACTCGCCGGTGAGCCGATCATCGCGACGCTGACCGCCTCGCCGGCCGGCGCAGCGCTCGGTGGCCTCAAGGTGACGACCGAGAACGGTTGGTTCGCCGCCCGGCCCTCCGGTACCGAGGATGTCTACAAGATCTATGCCGAGAGCTTCCTGGGCCCCGGCCACCTGACCCGGATCCAGGACGAGGCACGCGATCTCGTCGCCGCCGCCCTGTGACAGCCGGCGGTCCGCGGTCGTAGGGCTGCCTCAGGCGGAGCGGCCGCGGCGGTAGCGCTCGATCAGGGCGTTCGTCGAGCTGTCGTGCTCGAGCTGCCCCTCGGCCTGCAGCTCCGGGACGATCCGCTGGGCCAGCGCCTTGCCGAGCTCGACGCCCCACTGGTCGAAGGAGTTGATCCCCCAGATCGCGCCCTGCACGAAGACCTTGTGCTCGTAGAGCGCGACCAGCTGACCCAGGGTGCCGGGCGTCAACCGCTCCACCACGATCGAGCTCGTCGGCCGGTTGCCCGGGAAGGTGCGGTGCGGCACCAGCGTGGGCGACGCGCCCTCCGCCGCGACCTCCCCGGCGGTCCGCCCGAAGGCCAGCGCCTCGGTCTGCGCCAGGAAGTTGGCGAACAGCAGGTCCTGGTGCTCGCCGACCCGCTCGGCCGGCTGCACGACCCCGATGAAGTCCGCCGGGATCAGCCGCGTCCCCTGGTGGATCAGCTGGTAGAAGGCGTGCTGGCCGTTGGTGCCCGGCTGGCCCCACACGACCGGCCCGGTCTGGACGGCGACCGGCTGCCCGCCCCGGTCGACCCGCTTGCCGTTGCTCTCCATGTCCAGCTGCTGCAGGTACGCCGGGAAGCGCGCGAGGTACTGGCTGTACGGCAGCACCGCGAGGGTCTCGGCGCCGAAGAAGTCGGCGTACCAGAGGCCGATCAGCCCCATCAGCACCGGCACGTTGGCCGCCAGCGGGGTGGTACGGAAGTGCTCGTCGACCCGGTGGAAGCCGGCCAGCAGCTCACCGAAGGCCGGCGGCCCGATCGCCACCATCAGCGAGAGCCCGACGGCCGAGGTGAAGGAGTAGCGCCCGCCCACCCAGTCCCAGAACCCGAACATGGTGTCGATGCCGAAGGCCTTGACCTTCGCCTCCGCCGTCGACACCGCGACGAAGTGCCTCGCGACATCGGCGTCCGCGCCGAGCCGGCCGGTCAGCCAGTCCCGGGCGGTCGTCGCGTTGGCGAGCGTCTCCTGCGTACCGAAGGTCTTGGACACCACGATGAACAGCGTCTCGGCCGGGTCGAGGTCTCGGGTGGCCTCGGCGATGTCGGTGCCGTCCACGTTGGAGACGAAGCGCACCGTCAGGTCGCGGTCGCTGTACGCGCGGAGCGCCTCGTACGCCATCGCCGGGCCCAGGTCGGAGCCGCCGATGCCGATGTTGACAATGTTGCGGATGCGCGCGCCGGTGCTGCCGGTCCAGTCCCCGGAGCGCACCCGGTCGCTGAACGCCGCCATCCGGTCGAGCACCGCGTGCACCTGCGCCACGACGTCGACGCCGTCGACCATCAGCGAGGCGTCCCGGGGCATCCGCAGCGCGACGTGCAGCACCGCCCGGTCCTCGGTGGAGTTGATGTGCTCCCCGGCAAACATCGCGTCGACCCGCGCGCGTACGCCGGCCCGCTCGGCGAGCGCCACCAGCAGCCGCAGCGTCTCGTCGGTGATCCGGTGTTTGGACAGGTCGACATGCACGTCCGCGACATCGGCCGTCATGCGCGTGCCGCGGTCGGGGTCGGCAGCGAACAGGGCGCGCAGGTGCACGTCGCACAGCTGGTCGTAATGGACGGCTAGCGCCCGCCACTCGTCGGTCTGGTCGATCTGCACGAGTACCTCCCGGTGGGCAACGTATCCGGGTCGGCTCAGCGCGCGGTCCAACCCCCGTCTACCGTCCAGGACGCACCGTTGACGCAGGCCGCGGCGTCGGCGCACAGGAAGGCCACGACCTCGGCGACCTCGGCCGGCTCGACCAGCCGCTTCACCGCCGACGCTGCCAACATCACAGTGTCGATCACCTCGTCCTCGGCGATCCCGCGGATCTTGGCCTGGGCCGCGATCTGCCCCTCGACCAGCGGCGTACGGACGTAGCCCGGGCAGACCGTGTTGGAGGTGACGCCACGACCGCCGGCCTCCAGCGCGACCACCTTCGACAGGCCCTCCAGACCGTGCTTGGCCGCCACGTACGCCACCTTGTGCGGCGACGCGCGCAGGCCGTGCACCGACGACATGTGCACCACCCGGCCCCAGCCGCGTTCGTACATGTGCGGCAGCGCCGCCTGGACGAGCCGGAACGGCGCCTCGAGCATCACCGAGAGGATCAGGGCGAAGCGCTCGGGCGGGAAGTCCTCGAGCGGCGAGACGTGCTGCAGGCCGGCGTTGTTGACCAGCACATCCGCCGTGGCGGCCGCCGCGCACACCCGGGCCAGATCGTCGGCTACCGAGAGGTCGGCGACGACGGCGCTGCCTCCCAGCTCCGCAGCGAGCGCCTCGGCGGCGGCGGCCTGCAGGTCGACGACGACCACGTGCGCCCCGGCGGCTGCCAGCCGGCGGGCCACGGCCGCGCCGATCCCGCTCGCGGCGCCGGTGACTACGGCGCGGCGGCCCTGCAGGGTGAGCGGGATGGTCATGGCGCGACTCCTCGACATGGATGGACAGGCCGGCGCGACCGTACTGCGAAGGCGTCGCAGACCTTGCGCGCCTGCCATACCTACTACACACTCACCGCGCAGCGACAGACGATCGTAGGACTTCGGGGAGGCACACGATGACGGCAGCGACGACAGCGGCAGCGACGACAGCGGCACCGACGACAGCGGCAGCGACGACAGCGGCACCGACGACAGCGGCACCGACGACAGCACCGGCGGGCACCAGGATCGGGACGGCCCCGACGCCGACCGGGCCCACCAGCCCCATCGACTACAGCCAGCGCATCCCGAACAACGTCGACCTGGCGACCGACCGTCGGCTGCAACGCGCCCTGGAGGGCTGGCAGCCCAAGTTCCTGGACTGGTGGAAGAGCCTGGGCCCGGCCGTGCCGACCCACGACGTCTACCTGCGGACCGCCATCTCGGTCGGCCGCGACGGCTGGGCGCACTTCGACCGGGTGCCGATGCAGGACTACCGCTGGGGCATCTTCCTGGCCGAGCAGGACCCGGACCGCACGATCGCCTTCGGCTCGCACCGCGGGGAGCCGGCCTGGCAGATCGTGCCGGGCGAGTACCGCGCCGAGCTGATGCGCCTGATCACCATCCAGGGCGACACCGAGCCCGCCTCGGTCGAGCAGCAGCGCCTGCTCGGCGCGACCGCCCCCTCGCTGTACGACATGCGCAACCTGTTCCAGGTCAACGTCGAGGAGGGCCGGCACCTGTGGGCGATGGTCTACCTGCTGCACGCCTACTTCGGCCGTGAGGGCCGTGAGGAGGCCGAGCAGCTGCTGAAGCGCAACTCCGGTGACGCGGACGCCCCGCGCATCCTCGGTGCCTTCAACGAGCAGACCACCGACTGGCTGCAGTTCTTCATGTTCACCTACTTCACCGACCGGGACGGCAAGTACCAGCTCGGGACGCTGAAGGAGTCGGCCTTCGACCCGCTGGCTCGGACCTGCGAGTTCATGCTGAAGGAGGAAGCGCACCACATGTTCGTCGGGACGACCGGGGTGCAGCGGGTCGTCGAGCGCACCGCCACGCTGATGCGCGAGCACGGCACCGTCGATGTCTTCCCGCACGGCGGCATCCCGCTGGTGGTCATCCAGAAGTACCTCAACTTCCAGTTCGCCGTCTCGATGGACCTGTTCGGCTCCGAGCAGTCCACCAACGCCGGCAACTACTTCACCTCCGGGCTCAAGGGCCGCTGGGGCGAGACGCGCCGCAAGGACGACCACGTCCTGCTCGACCAGACCCGCGAGATGACGGTCGTCGAGGACGGCCAGTTCGTCCGGAAGACCGTGCCGATGCTGTCCGCGCTCAATCTGGACCTCCGTGACGAGTACGTCGCGGACTGCGAGAACGGCGTACGCCGCTGGAACCAGGCGCTGGAGGACGCCGGCCTGGAAGACCGGCTGACGCTGCCGCACGAGGGCTTCTTCCGCAAGGTCGGTGCGTATGCCGGGAAGGGCATCACCCCCGCAGGCGAGATCATCGGCGCCGAGCAGTTCGCGGCCCGGATGTCGGACTGGGTGCCGACGCCGCAGGACCGCGAGCAGGTCGCCGCGCTGATGGTCGCCTGCTACGAGCCCGGCGGGTTCGCCGGCTGGATCGCCGCACCCCCGCAGGGCATCAACGAGCAGAGCGTCGAGTTCGACTACGTCCGGTTCTAGCCCGGCACCGGTCGACGTAGCGTCGTTGCGTGCGCAAGCCTCTGCTCGTCGTCCTGGCGGTGCTCGTCGTGGCAGGGGCCATCGGTCTCGGACTGGCCCAGCGCAGTACCGGCCCGGCGGTCCGGACGACCGAGGAGGTCATCACCGTCCCGGGCGGCGTCACCAGCCCCGGGTCCGTCTCCATCGACACGACCCTCTACGTACCGGCGGCGGCGACGGCGGCCAACCCGGCACCGGCCGTCGTCGTGTCGCCCGGCTTCGGGTCGGACAAGACCGGGGTGGACTCCGACGCACGCGATCTGGCTGCGCACGGCTACGTCGCACTGACCTGGAGCCTGCGGGGCTTCGGGAAGAGCACCGGCAAGATTGCGCTGGATGCCCCCGACGCGGAGATCGCCGACCTCAAGCTCCTGATCGATCGGCTCGGGCGGCGCACGGACGTCCTGCAGGACGGGCCGGGCGACCCGCGGGTGGGTCTGGTCGGGGCGTCGTACGGCGGCGGCGTGGCCCTGCTGGGGGCTGCCCTGGACCGGCGGGTCGACGCCACCGTCCCGGTGATCACCTGGAACAGCCTGGAGAGCGCGTTCCTGCCCGGTGAGGTGTTCAAGGCGCAGTACGCGGCGGTCTTCTTCTCCGGCGGACCCGGTGGGGTCTGCTCGCGCTTCGCCCAGCGGGTCTGCGAGGCCTACACGCGGCTGGCCCAGGCCGGCGCCGCGACGCCGGCCGACCGGGCGCTGCTGGCCGCGTCGAGCCCGGCCGGGGTGGCCGCGCAGATCAAGGCGCCGACGCTGCTGATCCAGGGGCAGAACGACACGCTGTTCCCGCTGTCGGAGTCGCTCGCGACCGCGCGGCAGCTGCAGGCGGCCGGCACCCCGGTGCACCTGGCCTGGCTCAATGGCGGCCACGACAAGCCGTTCGGCAAGACTGGGGACGCGACCATCCGCTCGCTGACAACCACCTGGCTGGACCGGTGGCTGCGACGCGACTCGGCGGTCGACACCGGCGCGGTCCTGCGCTGGGACCGCTCCTCCGGCGGTACCGGCACGGCCGACCAGCTGCCCCCGCTGCGCCCGGCCACAGCCGTCGCCCTGGTCGGCGCCCCCACCCAACCGCTGGTCAACCCGCCCGGTGGCCGGCCTGCGTCGGTGAGCAGCGTGCCCGGCGCCGGTGCCCTGGGTGCGCTGGCCGGTGGGCTCGGCCTGGACGTCCCCGGACAGAGCGCGGCGTGGCAGAGCGAGGTGCTGACCAGCAGCTCCGAGATGCTCGGCGCAGGGACCCTGACCGCGACCGTCACCTCGTCCACCGGCTCGGCGGTGCTGTTCGCGAAGGTTCTGGACGTCGGTCCGGACGGGACCGCCGTCCTGCCCGGCGGACAGGTCGCCCCCGCCCTGGTGCTGCCCGGGAAGGTCACCTTCGCGCTGCCGGCTCTCGCCCACGTCTTCCCGGCCGGCCACCGCATCCGCATCGCACTGGCCTCGACCGACCTGGCCTACGCGGGCCCGGGGGCGCCCGCCGCGTACTCCGTGACCATCGACCCGGCCGGCGCCCTCACGCTGCCGTTGGGTCCGGTGACCGGCGGCGGGGGCTACACCGCCCTGGCCGTGACGAGCGCGACAATTCTGCTTGCCCTGACGGCGCTGGCCGCGCTGGTCGTCATACGCCGTCGACGTGGCCGCAAGCGGGACCTCGGCACTGACGACGTACCGCCGGTGGTGATCCGGGGGCTCGTGAAGTCCTACGCGGATGGCTTCCGGGCGGTGGACGGGGTCGATCTGACGGTCGAGCGCGGCCAGGTGCTGGGCCTGCTCGGTCCCAACGGTGCCGGCAAGACCACGCTGCTGCGGATGCTCACGGGGCTGATCCGGCCCGACGAGGGCGAGGTGCTGCTGTTCGGCCGGCCGGTCCGGTCAGGGGCGCCGGTGCTGTCGCGGGTAGGCGTGTTCATCGAGGGCCCGGGGCTGCTGCCGCACCTGTCGGGTCTGGACAACCTGCGGCTGTACT
>JAYVYM010000094.1:0-3696 GCA_043784245.1 Frankiales bacterium | reverse complement strand
GCGCACCTCGGTGAGCAGGACCAGCGTGAACGGCAGCGTCAAGCCGGTGCCGAACGACGACACGGTCACCCCGACGATCAGCCGCCGCACCGCAGCCGGCAGCGCCGTCGACGGTGCCGCGGTGGTCGGGGCGGGGTCCGGTGGCACGGCGGCAGTCTCGCCCGCCGGGACCGACGGGGCGAACGAGTTGCGACGTCGCTGGCAGGATGGAGCGATGACCGCCGGTGCCGTACGACCGTCCGACCTCGACCACGCCGTCGCCGTCCGGCTCAAGCGCGACGCGCAGGGCCTGGTCGTCGCGGTCGCCCAGCAGCACGACACCGGCGAAGTGCTGATGGTGGGCTGGATGGACGACGAGGCGCTGCACCGCACGCTCACCACCGGCCGCTGCACGTACTGGTCGCGCAGCCGGCAGGAGTACTGGGTCAAGGGCGACACGTCGGGATCACAGCAGTGGGTGCGGTCCGTCGCGCTGGACTGCGACGGCGACACGCTGCTTGTCAAGGTCGACCAGGCCGGTAGCGGCGCCTGCCACACGGGCGACCGCACCTGCTTCGACGCCGGCACGTTGACCGCCGCCGTCGGCTTCCCGTGAGCGCACCGTCGCTCGCCGCAGGAGCCACCAGCCCGACGCGCGAACAGTTCGAGGCCGACGACGCCCCCGTGGTCGCTGTCACCCGGCGGCTGCTGGCCGACGGCGAGACCCCGGTCGGCGTCTACCGCAAGCTCGCCGGCAACCGCCCCGGGACCTTCCTGCTGGAGTCCGCCGAGCAGGGCCGGCAGTGGTCGCGGTGGTCTTTCGTGGGGGTCCGGTGCGCGGGCACGCTGACCGAGCGCAACGGCCGCACGCACTGGCTCGGCGATCCCGCGACCGCGCCCCCCGATCTGCCTGACGACCCGCTGCAGGCGGTCATCGCACTGTCACGCAGGCTGCGCAGCCCCCGCCGCGAGGGCCTGCCGCCACTCACCGGCGGGCTGGTCGGCTACCTCTCCTACGACGTCGTACGCAGGCTGGAGCGGCTCCCCACGACCAGCGTCGACGACCTCGGGATGCCCGAGCTGGCGATGCTGCTGGTCACCGACCTGGCCGTCCTTGACCACGCCGACGGCACGGTGCTGCTGATCGCGAATGTCGTACGCGGCGTCACCACCGGCGGCTTCGACGACGCCCTCGCGCGGCTCGACGCGATGGCCGCCGACCTCGCCATGGCCACGGAGCCCAGCGTCGCGACGCTTGACCTCGGAGCCGTCGCGGAGGTGCGGAGCGGCACCACCCCTGAGGCGTACATGGCCGGTGTCGAGCGGGTGCGCGCGCACATCCGCGCCGGCGACGCCTTCCAGGTGGTGCTCAGTCAGCGCTTCGAGACCGCGACCGACGTCGACGCACTCGACGTGTACCGGGTGCTGCGGGCCACCAACCCCTCGCCGTACATGTACCTGCTGCGCTTCGCGGGGCGCGAGAGCCCGTACGACGTCGTCGGCTCGTCGCCGGAGGCACTGGTCACCGTGACCGGCAACCGCGCGGTCGTTCACCCACCGGCCGGCACCCGGCCGCGTGGCGCGACCCCCGAGCAGGACGCCCGGCTGGCCGCGGAGCTGCGCGCCGACCCGAAGGAGCGCAGCGAGCACGTGATGCTCGTCGACCTGGCCCGCAACGACCTCGGGCGGGTCTGCCGGCCCGGCACCGTCGACGTCGACGACCTGATGCGGGTCGAGCGCTACAGCCACGTCATGCACCTGGTGTCGACGGTCTTCGGCGAGGTGCAGGAAGGTCGCGACGCCCTCGACGTGCTCACCGCGACGTTCCCGGCCGGCACCGTCAGCGGCGCCCCGAAGCCACGCGCGATGGAGATCATCGAGTTCCTGGAACCCACCCGGCGGGCGTTGTACGCCGGCACGGTCGGCTATCTGGACGCCGCGGGCGACATGGACATGGCGATCGCCATCCGTACCGCGGTGCTGCACGGCGGCAAGGCGTACGTCCAGGCGGGCGCCGGGTTGGTCGCCGACAGCGATCCGCAGGCCGAGCAGGATGAGTGCTGCAACAAGGCGGCCGCCGTGCTGCGGGCCGTCGCGGTCGCGGCGACCCTTCGCGGCGTCTGACGCCGGTGCGCAACCGCGAACTGCGGCTCGCCCTGCTGCTGGTGCTGGTCGGCGCCGCCCTGGTGCTGCTCGGTGCGGGTCGGGCATGGATCGACGTCGTCCTGCCGCAGGCTCCGCCGCTGCCGGCCCGGTCGCTCGTGGTGACCGGCAGCGATCTGGCGGCGGCCCTGTCGCCGCTGGCCCTGGTCGGCCTCGCCGGTGTCGCGGCACTGGCCGCCTCCCGCGGCCTCGGCCGGGTGGTCGTCGGGGTGCTGCTGGCCGCGGCCGGCGCGGGCGTGATCGCCGCGACCGCCGGTGCGCTGTCGCTTGGCGCGTCGGCCGCGCTGGCCAGGGGCGCCAAGCGGCCCGGAGTGCAGGTCCTGACCAACGAGCAGCTGGGCTTCACGTTCTGGCCGGCCGTCACGCTGGGCGCCGGGGTCCTGCTGATGCTCGGTGGACTCCTGGTGGCGGTGCGTGGCCGGCGTTGGGCGGCCTTGTCGGCCCGGTACGAGGCGCCCGCCGCACGGGCCGAGCGCCCGCCCGCCCGGCCGGAGGTCCAGGCATGGGAGGCCCTGGACCGCGGCGAGGACCCGACCGGCGACGGCCCCCCCGCGGGGCGGCCCTAGGCTCAGCGGGTGACCGCAACCGTGCTCGAGGAGATCCTCGCCGGGGTCGGCGAAGACCTCGCCGCACGCCAGGCCGACACCACGCTCGACGCGCTCAAGCGGGTCGCGGCTCGGCAGCCCGCCGCCCTGGACGGCGCCGCCGCCCTGCGGGGGCCCGGGGTCGCCGTCATCGCCGAGGTCAAGCGCTGCAGCCCGAGCAAGGGTGCCCTGGCCCTCATTGCCGACCCGGCCGGCCTGGCCGCCGACTACGAGGCCGGAGGGGCCAGCGTCATCAGCGTCCTGACCGAGCGGCGGCGGTTCGGCGGCAGCCTCGGTGACCTGGACCTGGTGCGCGCCCGGGTGTCGGTGCCCGTGCTGCGCAAAGACTTCATCGTCTCGAGCTACCAGGTCTGGGAGGCCCGGGCGCACGGCGCCGACCTGGTGCTGCTGATCGTCGCGGCGCTCGAGCAGGAGGCGCTGGTCTCGCTGCTCGAGCGCACCGAGTCGCTCGGGATGACCCCGCTGGTCGAGGTGCACGACGAGGCCGAGCTGGACCGGGCGCTGGCCGCCGGCGCCCGGGTCGTCGGCGTGAACGCCCGGGACCTGCGCACCCTGCAGATCGACCGGTCGGTCTTCGCCCGGCTCGCACCGCACATCCCCGACGGTGTGCTGAAGATTGCCGAGTCCGGCGTCCGCGGCCCGCACGACCTGCTGGCGTACGCCGCCGCGGGTGCGGACGCCGTCCTGGTCGGGGAAGGTGTGGTGGTCGGGGGCGACCCCCGGCACGCCGTCGCGGAGCTGGTGACCGCCGGCGTCCACCCATCGGCGCGCCCGGAGAGTGGAGATCCCTCATGACGCTTCTGCAGGCCCCCGGCGAGCTGCCCGACGCCGCCGGCCACTTCGGACCGTACGGCGGCCGCTACGTCCCCGAGGCGCTGATCGCGGCGCTCGACGAGCTGGCCGCCGCCCACCTCGCGGCCAGCCACGATCCGGTCTTCCAGGCCGAGCT
>JAYVYM010000093.1:0-3057 GCA_043784245.1 Frankiales bacterium | reverse complement strand
CTTCGAGGACGCCGCGGCGCAGCGCGACCGGCTCGTCGCCTTCGTCCGGGCCGCCGCCCGACTGCAACGCCTATCGGCACTGACCGGCGTCCCCCAGCTCGTGGCGGCGCGCCCGACCGACGAGCTCGGCTGGGAGCTGGCGGTCGTCCGGCACGGCCGGCTCGTGGCCGCCGGCACCGTGCCCCGGGGTGCTCACCCCGGGCCGTACGTCGACGCACTGGTCGCGACGTCGGAGACCGTACTGCCCGGCCCCGGCCCGCTGCCGGCCGCAACGGCCGAGGAGGTCGAGTGCGTACTGCGCTGGTTGGAGCAGCCCGGCACCCGGCTGGTGCGGGTGACGGGCACCTGGGCCTCCCCCGCCTTCGGGGCGGGCAGGCACCGTTCCTGGCTGGTGGCCGCTGACACCGCCCGGGCGGCGCTCACCCCATTCGACGACCGCCGGGGGCTTCGGCCGGTCGCCCGGCCGGCCCGGGCGTTCGGCTGACCGGGGCGACCGGGCGACCGGGCGACCGGGCGACGGGTCGCTCAAGCGATGGACGGCAGCTTGAAGGGGTCGTGCTCGGCGATCAGCCGCTCGATCCGGGCCTCGTCGACACGTACGCGCACGGTCGAGGCCTCCTGCTGGTCGCGGACGCACTTGGCCAGGGTGAACGTCGAGCTGATCAGGAACAGGGTGCCGATGGCCAGGAACGCGCGGACCCACGGGTCGACGGGCAGGTAGGCGATGCCGGTCCCCACGGCGACGACCGAGACGCCGAAGGAGATCGCCGCCTGCAGGTAGAAGGCGGCGGTATTGCGGGACGGGAGCGGTGAGTTCGTCATGTCTGCAGTTCATCGGCTCGGGTGGCCACCGGCCTGAGCACTTCTACTCGACCGGGCCGCCGGGTGTGCCCCGGCCGCGGCAGGAGAGGATGCCGGTGTGATCACAGCCATCGTCATGGTGCGGGCGGCCGTCGACCGCATCCCCGAGGTCGCCCAGGCGATCGCCGAGTTGGAGGGCGTCAGCGAGGTCTACTCCGTCGCCGGTGACGTCGACCTCGTGGCGATGGTCCGGGTCCGGCGGCACGAGGAGCTCGCCGACGTGATCGCCGGCCGGTTGAACAAGGTCGACGGCGTACGCGAGACGCAGACCCACATCGCCTTCCAGGCGTACTCGCGGCACGACCTGGAGGCGACCTTCTCGCTCGGGGTGGAGCCGTAACGGCCAGGCACGTCATCCGTGCGTCAGGACGGGGAGGCAGGGGTGCAGGTGGCTGTCGGCTCGAGAAACTCCAACCGGTTGCCCCAGGGGTCGGCGCTGTAGATCCGGCGGAAGCCGGGGAAGTCCGGGTCCCAGAGCACCGGCGCGCCGGCGTCGGTCAGCCGCAGGGCCAGCGCGTCGAGGTCGGTGACGAGCACGCCAGGATGCGCCTTTCTCGCCGGCGTGAAGTCCCGCTCCACCCCGAGGTGCACCTCCCAGCCGCCGCCACGAAACCAGCAACCACCCCGCGCGGCCAGCCCCGCCGGCTTGACCAGCTCGGTCATGCCGAGCACGCCGGAGAAGAAGGCCCTGGCTCGGTCCTCCTCCGCCGCCGGGAGCGCGAGCTGGACGTGGTGCAGACGCTCGAAGGAGAAGGCCACAGCATGCCTACGGACGCAGCTGCCGCGACACCTGAACCCACCGCGCGAGCAGCCGAGCGGGCGCGCCGTCGTCCAGTGCCGCCGTCGCCGCCTCCAGCCCGGCCTGCAGCCGCTGCTCGAGCGGGTCGTCAGCGCCCCGGTGGGCCGCCACCGCCGCGGCGGCATTGAGCAGCACCGCATCGCGGACCGCCCCGGGCGCACCGTCGAGCACCTGCAGGGCAACCTCGGCGTTGCGCGCCGCGGCGCCGCCGCGCAGATCGTCGGGGGTGGCGCGCGAGATCCCGAGGGCCGCCGGGTCGAACCGCTCCTCCCGCACCGCACCGCCGCCGACGACCCACACCGTCGACGGGCCGGTCGTCGTGAGCTCGTCCAGCCCGTCGTCGCCGCGAAAGACCAGGGCGTCCGCGCCGCGCACTGCGAGCACCTGCGCCATGACAGGTGCGAGCCGGGCGTCGGACACCCCCACGGCCTGGGCGTGCGGCCGGGCCGGGTTGGTCAGGGGCCCGAGCACGTTGAACACGGTCCCGACGCCTAGCTCGCGACGTGTCGGGGCGGCGTGGCGCAGGCCGGGGTGGAAGACCGGGGCGAAGCAGAACGCGATGCCCGCCAGCGACAGGCACGGCCCGATCGCGGCCGGCGGCAGGTCGATGACGACACCGAGCGCCTCGAGCAGGTCGGCCGAGCCGCAGGCCGAGGAGGCTGCCCGGTTGCCGTGCTTGACGACCGGGACACCGGCGCCGGCAACGACCAGCGCGGCCATCGTGGAGATGTTGACCGTCCCGCTGCGGTCGCCCCCGGTGCCGCAGGTGTCGACGACCCGCCCGGGGACGGCCACCTCGGCGGCCTCGTCGAGCATCACCTCGACCAGCCCGGCGACCTCGGCGGCGGTCTCTCCCTTGGCGCGCAAGGCCACCACGAAGCCGGCGACCTGCGCGGCTGTCGCCTCGCCCGACATGATCTGGCGCATCGCCCACGCCGTATCGGGGGCGCCGAGGTCATGGCCGCACAGCAGGCTGCTCAGCAGTCCCGGCCAGCTGGTCGTCATCATCGGCAGCAGCGTCAGCCGACAGCGCGGCGCACCGGCCGCGCCGCCTCGCGCCCGCGCAGCAGCTCGGCTGCCGCCGCGGTCAGCTCAGGCGCGTCGATCGGCAGCGGGACGACGGCATCGGCGAGCGACCACGTGGCGAGCCAGGCGTCGTCGCGCCGGGCCACCAGCACCAGGATCGGCGGGCAGTCCCGGACCTCGTCCTTGAGCTGCTTGCACAGCCCGAGCCCGCCCATCGGCCAGGCCTCGCCATCGAAGATCGCCAGGTCCAGACCGCCCGCGTCGACGGCGGCGACGACCTTGCGTCCGCTGTCCAGCTCCAGCCACTCGACCCGGCCGAGGTCGGCTGCCGGCCGGCGGCCGAGCGCGGTCCGTACGACGGACCGGACGGC
>JAYVYM010000092.1:0-4456 GCA_043784245.1 Frankiales bacterium | reverse complement strand
GTCATCCTCGCAAAAGCCGCCCTCGGGCTGCTCGGCCTGCCTGTCGGGCCTGTGCGGCTGCCGCTCGTCGACGCCACCGAGGAGCAGGTCAGCATGTTGAAAGATGATCTTCGAGACGTCCTCGGATGAGCCACCCGCACCCCGACCTCGGCCCGCCGCCGGCACTGCCCGCCGGCGGCCTGCGGGTCGTTGCGCTCGGCGGCCTGGCCGAGATCGGCCGCAACATGACGGTGTTCGAGCACGCCGGCCGGCTGCTGGTCGTCGACTGCGGCGTGCTGTTCCCCGAGGAGGAGCAGCCCGGCATCGACTTGATCCTGCCGGACTTCTCCTACATCCGGGACCGGCTGGCCGACATCGAGGCCGTCGTGCTCACGCACGGCCACGAGGACCACCTGGGCGGGGTGCCGTACCTGCTGCGCGAGCGGCGCGATCTGCCGATCATCGGCAGCCGGTTCACGCTGGCGCTGCTCGAGGCCAAGCTGCGCGAGCACCGCATCACCCCGGTGCTGCGCGAGGTACGTGAGGAGCAGGTGCTGCAGGTCGGGCCGTTCGGCCTGGAGTTCTTCGCGGTCAACCACTCGATCCCCGACGCGCTGGCCGTCGCGATCCGTACCGACGCCGGGATCGTGCTGCACACCGGCGACTTCAAGATGGACCAGCTGCCGCTCGACGGGCGGCTCACCGACCTCGGTGGCTTCGCGCGGCTCGGCCGCGAGGGCGTCGACCTGCTGCTCTCGGACTCCACCAACGCCGAGGTGCCGGGCTTCGTCACCCCCGAGCGCGAGATCGGCCCGGTCCTCGACGACGTCGTACGCACCTCGCAGGGCCGGGTCATTGTCGCGTGCTTCGCCAGTCATGTGCACCGGGTGCAGCAGGTGCTCGACGCGGCCGAGCGGCATGGCCGGCACGTGGCCTTCGTCGGCCGCTCGATGGTGCGCAACATGGGGGTGGCCCGCGACCTCGGCATCTTGCGCGTCCCGCCCGGCCTGATGGTCGACATGAAGGACATCGAGTCGCTACCGGACAACCGCGTCGTGCTGGTGTCGACCGGTTCGCAGGGCGAGCCGCTGTCAGCGCTGTCACGGATGGCCAACCGCAGCCACCACCAGATCCGGATCGAGGCCCACGACACGGTCGTGCTGGCCTCCTCGCTCATCCCGGGCAACGAGAACGCCGTCTACCGGGTGATCAACGGGCTGTCCCGCTGGGGCGCCCGGGTCGTCCACAAGGGCGTCGCGAAGGTGCACGTGTCGGGGCACGCACCCGCCGGCGAGCTGCTCTACCTGCTCAACGCCGTACGCCCCAGCAACCTCATGCCGGTGCACGGCGAGTGGCGGCACCTGCGCGCGCATGCCGCCCTCGGGCGGCTGACCGGTGTGCCCGAGGAGCGGATCGTGCTCGCCGAGGACGGCGTGGTCGTCGACCTGGTCGACGGCAAGGCTGCGATCGTCGGCGCGGTGCCGTGCGGCTACGTCTACGTCGACGGCCTCGAGGTCGGCGACGTCAGCGAGGTGACGCTGAAGGACCGCAGGATCCTCGGCGACGAGGGCTTCATCTCCGTGACCGTGGCCATCGACGCGGTCACCGGCAAGGTGGCAGGCGGCCCGCAGGTAGCGGCCAGGGGCTTCTCGGACGACCCGCGGGCCTTCGACCCGGTGAAGGCGCTGATCGAGGCCGAGCTCGACGGCGGGGCCCGTGAGGGCGTCAGCGACGTGCACGCCGTCGCCCACATCGTGCGCCGCGTCGTCGGCCGCTGGGTCAACGACACCTACCGCCGGCGCCCGATGATCATTCCGGTGGTCATCGAGGTCTGAGGGCGGCGTGTCCGGCGCTCGGCAGACGGTTCGGGTCGCACCCGGGCGGTACCGTCCGGCACATGGCCTCCCGCTCACCCGCGCCACCCCGTGCCCGCTCCGGCAGCGGCTCGACGCGGGTGCCGGCGGCGCGTACGGCCGCCCCGGCCAAGCCGGCTGCGAATCAGCAGAGTGGCGGCAGGCAGGGTCGCGGGCGGAAGGCGTCGATCGGGCGTGCGACCTCGCGTCGGTCCGCCGCCAGCAGCGCCCGCCCCAGGCCCCGCGCCATCGTTGTCACAGGTGTGCTGCGCCTGCTGATCGGCACCTGGCGGCTGCTCGCCAGTGGGGTCGGGAGCGCGTTGCGTTCCGCCAGCGGGGGTGCCCGCGACCTGGACCCGGCGCACCGGCGCGACGGCCTCGGCCTGCTGCTCCTGGCCGGCGCCCTGGTCGCCGCCGGAGGGGTCTGGTGGCACGCCGGCGGCGCCGGGAGCGCGGTCGCGACCGGCCTGGGCGCCGTGCTCGGTCGAGGATCGCTGCTGCTGCCGCCACTGCTCGCCCTCGGCGCCTGGCACGTTCTGCGCCACCCTGCCGGGCCGGGCGGCCGTGGGCGCGTCGTCGTCGGCTGGCTCGCCCTGGCGCTGGGCGCCCTCGGCGTGCTGCACGTGGTGCGCGGGGACCGCCCGCGCACCGACAAGGGTGGCGTCGTCGGCTTTGTGCTCGGCGACCCGCTGGCCGCCGCCCTCACGCCATGGCTGGCGGTGCCGGTCCTGCTGCTGCTTGCGGTGTTCGGCCTGCTGGTCATCACCGCGACGCCGATCCAGCAGGTGCCGGGGGCGCTGGCCCGCCTGCGCGACCAGGTGCTGCGCAGGGCTGCCGACCCGGCCACCGCTACTGACCCGGGCACCACCGTCCGGCCGGCCACCCCGTCGCAGCGCAGCCGCTCGCGCTCCCGGCCGGGCGGCCTGGCAGTCCAGGAGCCGCCGGCCGACGCGAGCCCGGTCGTGCTGGAGGCCGCTCCGGTCGAGGTCGAGGCCTTCGAGCCGCCGCCCCACACGCCGATGCCGCCCGTGGCGGAACAGCTCGTTCTGAAGGGCGACTACGTCCTGCCACCCGCCGATCTGCTCGCGGCGGGCAGCCCGCCCAAGCGGCGCAGCGCCGCCAACGACGAGATCATCGCGGCGCTGTCGCAGGTCCTGTCGGACTTCCAGGTGGATGCGCGGGTCACCGGCTTCTCCCGCGGCCCGACCGTCACCCGCTATGAGATCGAGCTCGGGCCGGCCGTCAAGGTCGAGCGGATCAAGACGTTGCAGCGCAACATTGCGTACGCCGTGAAGAGCCCTGACGTCCGCATCATCGACGTCATTCCGGGCAAGAGCGCGATCGGCATCGAGATCCCCAACTCTGACCGAGAGAACGTCAGCCTGGGCGACATCCTGCGCAGCAAGGTGGCCCAGGACGACCACCATCCGATGCTGGTGGCCCTGGGCAAGGACATCGAGGGCGGTTTCGTCTGCGCCAACATCGCCAAGACGCCGCACATCCTGATCGCGGGTGCGACCGGCGCCGGCAAGTCGGTCTGCATCAACAGCCTGCTGGTCAGCATCCTGACCCGGGCCACCCCCGACGAGGTCCGGATGGTGCTCGTCGACCCCAAGCGCGTCGAGCTGACCGCGTACGAGGGGATCCCACACCTCATCACGCCGATCATCACCAACCCGAAGAAGGCGGCCGAGGCGCTGCAGTGGGTCGTGCGGGAGATGGACCTGCGCTACGACGACCTCGCGGCGAGCGGCTTTCGGCACGTCGATGACTTCAACGCGGCGGTCCGCCGGGGTGACCTGGTGGCGCCGGAGAACAGCCAGCGGGTCTACACGCCGTACCCGTACCTGCTGGTCGTCATCGATGAGCTCGCCGACCTGATGATGGTGGCGCCACGCGACGTCGAGGACTCCATCGTGCGGATCACCCAGCTCGCCCGGGCCGCCGGCATCCACCTGGTGATCGCCACGCAGCGACCGTCCGTCGACGTCGTAACCGGGCTGATCAAGGCCAACGTTCCGTCCCGGCTGGCCTTTGCGACCAGCTCCGGCACCGACAGCAAGGTCATCCTGGATCAGCCCGGTGCGGAGAAGCTGATCGGCAAGGGTGACTCGCTGTTCCTGCCGATGGGCGCCAGCAAGCCGATCCGCGTGCAGGGCGCGCTGGTGACCGACACCGAGGTCAGCGCAGTCGTCGAGCACGTCAAGGGTCAGCGTCGACCGGCGTTCCGCGAGGACGTCGCGGTCGTGGCGATCCGCAAGGAGGTCGACGAGGACATCGGCGACGACCTCGACCTGCTGTGCCAGGCCGTCGAGCTCGTCGTGTCGACGCAGTTCGGGTCGACGTCGATGCTGCAGCGCAAGCTGCGGGTCGGGTTCGCCAAGGCCGGCCGGCTGATGGATCTGATGGAGAGCCGCGGCGTGGTCGGGCCGACCGAGGGCAGCAAGGCCCGCGACGTGCTGATCCGCCCCGAGGAGGTCGAAGGCGTGCTCACCGTGATGCGCGGCGGTGGCTGAGCCGGCCGTCGTCGACCTGGTCTGGCCCGCGCTGCCCCTGGACGCGGCAACCTACGCCGGGGTGCACGCCCTTGTCGCCGCCGTCGCCGCCACCGGGGGAGCGGTCGG
>JAYVYM010000091.1:0-5908 GCA_043784245.1 Frankiales bacterium | reverse complement strand
CGCTCTGCCGCTGCCAGAGCTCGGCCGCCGGCCAGCTCGCCGACTCCACGAGCACCTTTTTGGTCGTACGCACGGCCAGCGGGCCGTTCGCCGCAATCTCCGTCGCCAGCCCGCGGGCGGCGGCGAGCGCTCCGCCGGGTGGGGTGAGCCGGTTGACCAGCCCCCAGCGGTGGGCGTCGACGGCGCTCATCGGCAGTCCCGTGAGGGCGTGCTCCATCGCGATCTGCGCGGGCACCCGCCGCGGCAGCCGGATCAGCCCACCCGAGCCGGCGATCAGGCCCCGGCGCACCTCCGGGAGCCCGAAGCTGGCGTCCTGCGCGGCGACCACGAGGTCGCAGGCCAGCACCAGCTCGCAGCCGCCCGCGACCGCGTGACCTTCGACGGCCGCGATCAGCGGGGTCAGCGGGGGTGCCTCGGTGAGCCCGGCAAGGCCGCGGCCGGGCACCTCCGGCCGTTCACCGGTCAGCAGGAACGCCTTGAGGTCCATGCCGGAGCTGAAGGTGCCGCCGGCGCCGGTGAGGATGCCGACCACCAGCGCCGGGTCGGCGTCCAGCTCGTCGAGGGCGGCCGCGACGGCGTACGCCATGGCCCGGTCCATCGCGTTGCGCACCCGCGGACGGTTGAGCGTGATGATCAGGATGCCCCCGTCCCGCTCCACCAGCACGGAGTCAGGCATGCGCTGCCTCTCGGAGCGCCCGGGCCGCGCCGAGCCGGTCACGCACGACCCGGCCACCGACCACCCGGCCCTCGCGGACCTCTACCAGGCCGGCGAGGTGCACGACCGAGGGCTGCCCCACGAGATCGTCCAGGTCGTCCAGGCCACCGAGGTAGCTGCCACTCTGGGCAGCCGAGAAGGCGACCTGCTTCCCGGCCGAGAACAGCTCGGTGACCACCACCGACGTGACGTCGAGCAGCCGCTCCGGGCGCTGCCCCATGGCCTCGTCGTCACAGCTGACGTCGGCGCTGCGCAGGTCCGGCGAGCCGAGCCAGTCGCGGACGACGGCCTCGGCAGCCGGGTCGGCAGGCGCCTGTTCGGTGTCCCACGGCGCCGGGGCCGGCGCAGCCACCGGGTCGCACTCGCCGGTCGCCAGCTGCCGGCGACGGCCGTAGTAGTCCTCCTCCGCCCAGCAGTGCGTGAGCCGGCCCCCGTGGCTGCGGAACAGCGAGACCCCGGACCAGGCCGCCGTACGGCCGCCGAGCCGGACCGATGCGCCCGACTCGCTGAACACGATGGCGACCCGGTCGCCCGACACGACGAGCTGGTGGACCGTGACGACGAGCCCCGGGTAGCGGCTGAGCTGCGCCATCGTCGCCGGGACGTAGGTCTCGCGCGGGCCGAGCAGGAAGCCGCCGATCAGCAGCGCGTACTCCGGAGCGAGCAGGTCCTCGCAGGCCTCGGGGTGCTGGCCGTTCAGCCAGTCGACCGCCCACCGGCGTACCAGCGCGACCGTCGGGTCGGTCACCTCGCGCCCGCGAGCCGGTACGCAGCCCGCAGGTCCTTCTTGAGCACCTTGCCCGAGGCGTTCCTCGGCAGGGCGTCGACGATGTCCAGCGACGTCGGGCACTTGTAGCGGGCGAGCCGCTCACGGGTGAACGCGACGACCTCGTCCAGGGACAGGCTCGCCCCGGGGCGGAGCACCACGACCGCCTTCACCGTCTCGCCCCAGCGGGCATGCGGTATCGCGATCACCGCGACGTCGGCGACCGCGGGATGGGCGGCCAGCGCGTTCTCCACCTCAGCCGGATAGACGTTCTCGCCACCTGAGATGATCATGTCCTTGAGCCGGTCGTGCAGGAACACGAAGCCCTCGGGGTCGAGGTGCGCGGCGTCGCCGGTACGCAGCCAGCCGTCCTCGACCAGGGTGTCGGCCGTGACTGCCGGCTGGTCCCAGTAGCCGGCCATGTTCTGCCCGCTGCGGACCCAGATCTCACCGACCGCGCCGTCGGGGGCGGGCTCGCCGGTCAGCGGGTCCCTGATGCTCATCTCCACCCATGGCAGCGGCCGGCCGACCGAGCGGAGCAGGTGTGCCCGGGGGCCGCCGGGGTCGTGGTCCTGCGCCGGCAGGACCAGCACGGTCCCGGAGGTCTCCGTCATCCCGTACACGCCGAGGAACCCGCAGCCCAGCCTGTCGATGGCCCGGGTGAGCAGCGCCTCCGTCATCGGCGCCCCGCCGTAGCCGACCAGCTGCAGGCTGGACAGGTCGGCCTGCTCGACATCCGGAGCGTCCAGGACGGACTGCACGACAGCCGGCACCCAGAACGCGTGCGTGACGCGGTGCCGTTGGACCTCTGCGAGCAGCACCGCGGCCGCGGCCTCCCGCACCAGGACGGTGTGGCCGCCCTGGCTCAGTGTGGTCAGCCCGTAGCCGGCCCCACCGATGTGGAACAGCGGTGACGCCACGAGGTTGACGCTGTCCGGGCCCATCCGCCACGCCGTCGCGGCCATCCGCGCGGTCAGGGCAAGATTGGCGCTGGTGATCATCGCGCCCTTCGGCCGACCGGTCGTCCCGGAGCTGTAGAGCTGCAGGACGACGTCCTCGGACGAGACCGGGGCAGCCGGGTCGGTGTCGTCGGCGACCGCGAGCCACTGCTCGTACGCCGCGCCCAGCACCACGACGGGGACCCCGAGATCGGCCGGGACCAGCCCCAGGTGCTCCGCGCCCACCAGCAGGACCCCGAGGCGGGCGTCTCGGATCACCTCGGCGAGCTCGGGCGGGGCGAGCCGCCAGTTCAGGCCGACGACGACCGCACCCACCTTGCTGCAGCCGAACGCGACCTCGAAGAAGGCCGGGCTGTTCTTGTCCAGCACCGCTACCCGGTCGCCGCGGGTGATGCCGAGGCCGAGCAGGGCGTTCGCGGCCCGGGAGCTGCGCGCGTGCAGCTCGCCGAAGCTGACCGTGACGTCGCCGCAGGACAGCGCCGGCGCATCGGGACGCTGCGCGGCGTGGCCGCGTACGAGGTCGGCCAGCACCGGGCCCACGGCGCTAGTAGCTCTTGGGCAGCCCGAGGCTGTGCTGCCCGATGTAGTTGAGGACCATCTCGCGGCTGACCGGGGCGGTGCGCAGCATCCGCGCGGTGAACCACAGGTCGGACAGGCCGTACTCGTTGGACAGGCCGTTGCCGCCATGGGTCTGGATGGCATTGTCCAGCGCGCCCAGGCAGGCCTCGCCCGCCGCGTACTTGGCCATGTTCGCGGCCTCACCGGCGTCCAGCCCGGCGTCGAACAGCTCGGCCGCGCGGGCGTTCATCAGCCGCGCGAGCTGCACCTCGATGTAGGACTTGGCCAGCGGGTGCGCGACGCCCTGGTGCGTCCCGATCGGCACGCCCCAGACCTCGCGCTGGTTGGCGTACGTCGAGGCCTTGTCCAGGGCGTACAGCGCGATGCCGTTGGCGATCGCGGCGGCGGCAACACGCTCGGGGTTGAGGCCCGCGAAGACCTGCTTGAGGCCTTCGCCCTGCCCGCCGATCATGCTGTCGGCGGCCACCGGCACGTCATCGAAGAACACCATGAACTGCCGCTCGGGGGCGCCGAGTGCGGAGTCGATGACCTGCAGCGTGATGCCGGGCGCCTGGGTGTCCACGACCACCAGCGACAGCGTCGGCTTGCCCGACGGCCCGACCTCGGCGTCGCGACAGACCACCAGCATGGCGTCGGCCTCGTCGACACCGGACGTCCAGTACTTCCCGCCGTTGATCCGCCAACCGCCCCCGTCGACCGGGGTCAGGGTGGTGGAGAGCTTGTGGGTGTTGGTGCCCGCGTCCGGCTCGGTGATGGCGAAGCACATCTTCTTCGAGCCGTCCGCGAGGCCGGCTAGCCAGCGGTCCTTCAAGACGTCGGAGCCGTGGTTGAGCAGGATCGGCCCGCAGATCGAGGCGATGACGATGTACTGCATCGGGCAGCCCTGCGCGGCACACTCCTCGATCACCACGGCGAGGTCGGCCAAGCCGCCGCCGCCGCCGCCGTACTCCTCGGGCAGGTGTACGCCGAGGAAGCCGCCCTCGCCGAGGTCGCGCCAGAGGTCCTCGGGGAAGCCGCCCTCCTTGGCGACCTTCTGGAAGTACGGGCGGCCGTACTTGCCCACCAACCGGCCCACGCTGTCGCGCAGCGCCCTGCGGTCCTCGTTCGTGCTGACGACCGGTGAGTCGCTCAGTCGGTTGTCGCTCACAGCTGCCTCCAGGCGCAGACGGGATGGGGTCGGACGGTTACCACGTGAAGAAGCCCTGGCCGCTCTTCTGGCCGAGCTGGCCCTCAGCAACCTTGTCGATGAGCACCTGTGGCGGCGCGAAGCGCTCGCCGTAGACCTTCGTGAGGTTGCGGGCGATGTCGAGCCGGACGTCCAGCCCGACGATGTCGGACAGCCTCAGCGGGCCCATCGGGTGGCGGTAGGCGACCGTCATTGCGGTGTCGATGTCGTCGGCGGAGGCGACGCCGCTCTCGAGCATCCGCATCGCCTCGAGCGCCGCCACGACATCGAGCCGGCTGGTGGCGAAGCCGGGCAGGTCCTTGACCACGATGGAGCGCTTGCCGATGAGGGTGACCAACGCCTGTGCCCGGCTGATCGTGGCCTCAGACGTCGCCGCCCCGCGGATCAGCTCGACCATCTGCAGCGACCACACCGGGTTGAAGAAGTGCATGCCGAGGAAGTCCTCGGGGCGGGCGAGCCGCCCGGCGAGCTCGTCGACCGACAGGGCGCTGGTGTTGGTGGCCAGCAGTGCGGGGTGCCGGGCCTGCACGGCGGCGAGCACGTCGTGCTTGAGGTCGAGCCGCTCGGGCACCGATTCCACGACCAGGGTCAGGCCTTCGGGAAGGTCGCCCGGCGCGGGGACGACCTGCACGAGCCCCGGCAGATCAGCTGCCTGCCCGGCGGTCAGCTTGCCGCGGGCCAGCCCGTTGGCGGCCTGTCTGCCCAGCACCGCCAGCAGGGCCGCGCTCCGCCCCGCGTCCGGTTCGGCAACCGTGGTCGGGCAGCCGGCCGCCGCGAAGACGTACGCGATGCCGACGCCCATGGTGCCGGCGCCGACGACCCCGACGGACGTGGCCACGCAGTCCTCCTCGTTCGTGTCGCCCCAAAGTTAGGGCCACGCCGCGAGGTCGTCAACCTCTGTGTTGACAGTCGCGCGAGGCCCGGGAGAACCCTTGTCGGCCAGCCCCGCGGCGTTCAGGCCAGGCAGGTGAGCGGCTGGCCGCCGTTGTAGGTGACCATGTCGCCGAGCGCTGCGGCCAGGTCGATCGGCCCGCCCTCCGGCACGCCACCGTCGGCCGGCGGCGCTGCCTCGGCATACGCCCGGTGCAGATTCCCGACGATGCGCTCGCTGTCGAGCCATTGCGCGTACGGGCCGAGATCGGTCTCACGGGCCGCCTGCAGCGGGCTGAGCCCGGCGGCCTGGCCGCGCGCCGCGACCTCCAGGACGAAGTGCAGATAGCCCAGGACGTCGTCGATGACCGCCGGCCCGCACACCGGGCCGTGCCCCGGCACGATCGTGCGGGCGCCCAGCGGAGCCAGGACGTCCTCGAGCACGCGGACCGCCCCGACGACCGAACCCATCAGCAGGAAGGGCGTTCCGCCGGCGAACAGCAGGTCCCCGGAGTAGAGGACCGAACGGTCCGGCACCCAGACGATCGAGTCGTTGGTCGTGTGCGCGGGGCGGCCGACGTGCCGGACCTCGACCTCGAGATCGCCGACCCAGAGTGTCACCCCGTCGCGGTAGGTCAGCGAGGGCGGCTCGAGCTCTACGTAGCCGAGGTCGAAGGGCGTCCAGAAGGGTGGGTCACGCCACAGGCCGGCCTCGATGAGCGCCCGCCGGGTGCCCTCGTGAGCCACGATCGTCGCGTCCCGAAACAGCGAGTTGCCGTGCGTGTGGTCGCCGTGGTGATGAGTGTTGACCAGGGTGCGCACCGGCCGGTCGG
>JAYVYM010000090.1:0-3309 GCA_043784245.1 Frankiales bacterium | reverse complement strand
CCAGCCCCGGCACGGGCGCCCCCGGCATGGGCAGCCCCGGCATGGGCACCGCCGGTGGCAGCCAGCCGCCGGCGGTGCGCAGGACGGAAGCCAGCCGCGCGACGGCCTGCGGGTCGGCAGCGGGGGTCCGGCGCAGCAGGGGCACGGCCGGACGTTAGGCAGCCCGCGAGCAGACCGTCCGCCCCCGCGTACCACCTGTGGACTCCCGAACCGGCTGTGGACGAGCCCACCGGTCCCGGGGTGCGTTGGCGTCTCAGCGCTGCAGTCGCCGAGCCAAGTTGCCCTGGTGGCGCACCAGGACGATCAAGAACAGCAGCACCGCCCACACGACGTCCTGATGCACGACGGCAGCCACCACCACGAGCGAGAGGGCGGCCGCCACCGACGCCAGGGCTATCCAGCGCGAGCCACCGAGCACGAGCGCCCACGTGAGCAGGACGATCGGCGTCCACACCGGGTGCGAGCCGAGCACAGCGCCGGCCGCGGTGGCCACCCCCTTGCCACCGCGGCCGCGCAGGAATGGCGAGCTGACGTGGCCGAGGACGGCGGCGATGCCCGCGACGAGTCCCGCGCGGTGGTCGGCGAGCCCGAAGCCGGCGGCAGGCAGCAGGCCCTTCAGCACGTCGAGCACCGCGACCACCACGCCCAGCTTGCGGCCGAGCGCCCGCCCGACGTTCGCGGCTCCGGGGTTGCCCGAGCCGACACCACGCAGGTCGACGCCCCTGGCGCGGGCGAGCAGGACCGCCGGCGACACCGACCCGACCAGGTAGCCCGCGGCGACCGCCGGCAGGAGCAGGCCGTTCACCGGGGCGCGATCACCACGCCGAGCAGCCCCGGACCCACATGGGCGCCGACGACGGCACCGACCTCGGAGCTGTACAGGGTGACCAGGCCGGGCAGCCGGGCGCGCAGTCGATCGGCCAGCGCGGCGGCGCGCTCGGGGGCTGCGAGGTGGTGGACGGCGACATCGACCGGGCCGTCACCCGCGGCCTCCACCGCCCGGTCCGCCAGCCGGGCCAGTGCCCGGGCCGCCGTGCGGACCCGCTCCAGCGGGGCGATGACACCGTCGACAACGTGCAGCAGGGGTTTGACCGCGAGGGCTGTACCGAGCAGCGCACGCGCCGCCCCGATCCGACCCCCCCGGCGCAGGTGCTCGAGCGTGTCGACGTAGAACAGCAGGGACGTACGCGCGGCCGCCTCGCCGGCCGCCGCCTCGACATCACTGGCGGGGAGCCCCGCCTCGGCGCAGTCGGCGGCCGCGAGCACGGCGAAGCCCAGGCCCATCGCGATGGTCCGGGTGTCGACGACGCGCACGTCGATACCGTCTGCCGCAACCTCGCGCCCCCCGAGCACGGCCGCGTCCAGCGTCCCCGACAGGGCCGCAGACAGGTGCACCGACACCACCTGCCGGGCGCCGCAGCCCCGATACGCGCGGGCGAACTCGGCGGGCGTCGGGCGCGACGTGGTGACCTCGATGCGCCGCTCGCGCAGCGCGAGCGCCACGTCGGCCGGTGAGACCTGCAGCCCCTCGACGCCCGTACGCCGTCCCAGCACCACGTGCAGCGGCACCACCCCGATGCCGTGCTGCTCGGCCAGTCCGCTCGGCAGATACGCCGTGCTGTCGGTCACGACGGCCACCCGCAAGCTCACCCGGCGAAGGCTAGGCCCCACCGGAGGTATCAGCGCAGGTACCGGCGCGCTCTGCCCCTGGGGCGGGTGCGGTTCGAGGGGGCGCACCCGCTCTGCCCGCCGGGGCCTTGGCTAGGCGGGCACGACGTTGACCAGCGTCGGCGGCCGGACGATGACCGTACGCACACCGCGTCCCTCGAGCGAGCGCTGCACGGCCGGCGACGCCAACGCCAGGGCCTGCAGGTCCACGGCCGCGATCCCCGGGGGCACGTCCAGCCGGTCGCGCAGCTTGCCGGCGACCTGCACGACGCAGGTCACCGACTCCTGCACCAGCAGTGCGGGATCGGCGGTGGGCCAGCTGCTGTCGTGCACCGAGTCTCCGGCGTCGACGTCGTGGCCCAGCCGCGACCAGGCCTCCTCCGCGGTGTAGGGCACGTAGCAGCTCAGCATCGTCGCGAGCGCCTCGGCGCCCTCGCGCAGGGAGCCGGCCGCCGGTGCATCGGCATCAACCCCCTTGCGCAGGGCGGACGTCAGCTCCATGAGGCGGGCGACACCGACGTTGAGCCGCTGAGCCTCGACCAGCCGGGTCACGTCGTCGACGTGCCGGGCGACGGCCCGGTCGACGACGAGGTCACGGGCGCTCGAGCGGGGCAGCGTGCCGATGTCGCGTGCCAGCCGCAGCACCCGGCTCAGATAACGGACCGACCCCGCGGGCGACAGGTCGGCCCAATCGATGTCGTCTTCCGGCGGCCCGGCGAACACGATGGTGAGGCGCACCGCATCGACGCCGTACGTCGTCAACTGCTCACCGAGATCCACCCCGTTGCCCAGTGACTTGCTCATCGCCTTGCCCTTGTTGATGACCTGGCCCTGGTTCAACAACGCAGCGAACGGCTCGAGAGGGTCGACCAGACCCATGTCGTGCAGCACCTTCATGAAGAAGCGGCTGTAGAGCAGGTGCAGGATGGCGTGCTCGACTCCGCCGACGTATTGCGCCACCGGCATCCACTCGCGGACGGCCTGCGGGTCGAAGGGGCCCTGGTCGTAGGACGGCGAGCAATAACGCAGGTAGTACCAGGATGAGTCGACGAAGGTGTCCATCGTGTCGGTGTCGCGCTGCGCGGCGCCACCACACGATGGACACGCGGTCTGTACCCATTCGGTCGCCGCCCCCAGTGGCGAGGTGCCAACCGGCTTGAGCGCCGCGCCGCGCAGCTCAGGCAGCCTGATGGGGAGCTGGTCGTCGGGTACGGCGACCTCTCCACAGTCCGGGCAGTGCACGATGGGTATCGGTGTCCCCCAGAATCGCTGGCGTGACAGCAGCCAGTCCCGCAGCCGGTAGGTGACCGCGCCCTTACCGCCGCCACGTGCTTCCAGGTCGGCGACCACCTGGCTGATCGCCTCGTCCTTGGACATCCCGTCGTACGGGCCACTGTTGATCAGAAGGCCGTCGCCCGCGGTGGCCGTCCCGGTCTCGCCAGGATCGGCCGAGCCGGTGTCAACGACAACCCGCACCGGCAGCCCGTACCGCCGGGCGAAATCCAAGTCACGCTGGTCATGCGCCGGAACAGCCATGATGGCGCCGGTCCCGTAGTCGGCCAGGACGTAGTCGGCGGCGTAGACCGGGATCTGCTCGCCCGTCGCCGGGTTGAGAGCCGTCACGCCCAGGTCGATACCGGT
>JAYVYM010000089.1:0-4603 GCA_043784245.1 Frankiales bacterium | reverse complement strand
CTCAGTCGGGACCTCGATCTGGAAGATGAAGTCTTCCATATTCAGGCTCTGGATACGACTCTCGAGGTTGGCCTTCACCTTGTTCTCGTAGCCGGCATACGAGTGCACGACGTACCAGTCGCCGGGCAAACCGGACAGCACCAACTTCATCGCATCGGCTGGGTCGAGGTCCTCCTCCGCGATCTCGGGCGCGTCGGCCCCGAACTCGGCAGCGGCTGTCTCGGCATCGGCCTCCGCGTCGAAGGCCGCGGTGCCGACACCTTCCGGGGACGCGTCGTCGAGGTAGCCGCTCGGGGCGCCGTCGACCCCGCCGGCTCCGAGCTCGGCCTCGTCGGCAGCGGCCGTCCCGGCGCCGGTGGACACGGCAACGCCGTCCGGCGTGTTGTCGACGGCCTCGCCCTGCTCCGACGACGGGCCCTGGTCGGACACCTGGCTGTCGTCGGGCTCGGGGTCGGACGGGCTGGGCGGCTTGGACACGGACACGTCCTTCTGATCTGGGGTACGGGTTGGGAAAGCGGTGGTCGAAGGTCAGCCGGTGGTCGACGTGGGGTTGCCGCCAAAGACCTTCAGGACCACCTGCGAGAACGCGAAGTCAAACAGGCTGACGAGCAGGACCATGAACACGACGAAGACCAGCACCACGCTGGTGTAGGTGATCAGCTCCTGGCGGGACGGCCAGATGACCTTGCGCAGCTCGGCTATCACCTGCCGGTAGAAGACCGCGATGCTGCGGATCCGCCCCGGGCCGCCGTCCCGGCGGCGCCCCACCCGCGCCGAACCGCCCGGCCCGCCGTCGGCGCCGCGAGCCGCCGACGGAGCCTGCGCGCTGTCACTCATTGGTGCCCTCGCTCCGTCGGCCGGGATATCCGGACCTGCGTGCCGCCACCGAGAACCGGGGCGGTTGGTACGGGCTGTGCCGTCTGCGTGCAGGGGTGACAGGAGTCGAACCTGCGACATCCGGTTTTGGAGACCGGCGCTCTGGCCAACTGAGCTACACCCCTCCGGGGGCCCGGCCGGTGCCAGCTGCGTCGGCGCGCGGGCGAGCCTGAGCAGAGGCGTCGGCCCCCAGAACGCCGAGTGTACGGCGTGGGCGGGTCGACGGTCACGCACCGGCCACCAGGAAACGGCCCGACCACCCTGCCTGCGGGCGCCAGGAGAAAGCCGACCAGCCTGGCGAGCGCCGTGACGGCCGGCCCGCAGCCTGGAAGCATGGTGCCATGACGACCTTCACGCCGACGACCTCCACACCGACGACCTCGACCGGGGGCACCTCGACCGGGGCAGCGCCTTGCGGTCCGGCCGCCCGGCCGCGGGTGTCTGCCCGCATCGCGGCCATCACCGAGTCGGCCACGCTCGCGGTCGACGCGAAGGCCAAGGCCAAGAAAGCAGCCGGTGAGGATGTCGTGGGGTTCGGCGCCGGGGAGCCCGACTTCCCGACGCCGGCCCACATCGTTGCCGCCGCCGCGGCAGCCTGCGCGGACCCGCGCAACCACCACTACACGCCGGCCGGCGGCCTGCCCGAGCTGAAGGCCGCGATCGTCGTAAAGACCCGTCGCGACAGCGGCTACGAGGTGACGCCCGCGCAGGTCCTGGTCACCAACGGCGGCAAGCAGGCCATCTACGAGGCCTTCGCGACGCTGCTCGACCCCGGTGACGAGGTGCTGCTGCCCGCCCCGTACTGGACGACGTACCCGGAGGCCGTGAAGCTCGCCGGCGGGGTCCCGGTCGAGATCATGACCAGCGAGGACTCGAACTACCGGGTCAGCGTGGACCAGCTCGAGGCGGCCCGTACCGCGCGTACGAAGGTCCTGCTGTGGTGCTCCCCCGCCAATCCGACCGGCGCGGTCGCCTCACCGGCAGAGGTCCGCGCCGTCGGCGAGTGGGCGCTCGAGCACGGGATCTGGGTGGTCGCCGACGAGATCTACGAGCACCTGGTGTACGGCGGCGCCGAGCACGTCTCGATGCCGGTGGTGGTGCCCGGCCTCGCCGACACCTGCGTGGTGGTCAACGGGGTGGCCAAGACCTACGCGATGACCGGCTGGCGGGTCGGCTGGCTGATCGGCCCGGTGGACGTGGTCAAGGCCGCGACCAACCTGCAGTCGCACGCCACCAGCAACGTCAGCAACGTGGCGCAGGTCGCGGCCGTTGAGGCACTCACCGGTGACCTCTCGGCGGTCGCGCAGATGCGCGAGGCCTTCGACCGGCGGCGCACCACCATGGTCACGATGCTCAACGCCATCCCCGGGGTGGCCTGCCCGACGCCCGAAGGGGCCTTCTACTGCTACCCGTCGGTCAAGGGGGTGCTCGGCCGGACGATCCGCGGGCGCACTGCCCAGAGCTCCGCCGAGCTCGCCGAGCTGGTGCTCGACGAGGTCGGGGTCGCCGTCGTGCCCGGCGAGGCCTTCGGGACCCCGGGCTACTTCCGACTGTCGTACGCGCTCGGCGACGACGACCTCGTCAAGGGCGTCCAGCGACTCGCCGGCCTGCTGACCGAGGCGCGCTGAGCGGCGGTCTCAGCGGGGCAGCCGCAGGTCCTCGCGCCCGCGAAAGCGCTGCAGGAAGCGGTCATAGGTCTTCTTGGACTCCTTCTCGCGGTAGGCCGGGTCAGTGTCGTGGTAGCCGCGGTGGCGGTCCTGGCGTACCGGCAGCTCGCCCGCGGGCACCACCAGCCGGCCGCCTGCCTCGCGCAGCAGGAACGACCACTCCATGTCGGCGTTGCGGTAGAAGCGGGCCTTCGGCGGCAGCGGCACGAGCAGCGCGGCGGCCCGACGAACCGCGAACAGATAGCCCAGCAGGGCCTCGACCTCGCCCGGGCCGGCCTCGCCAAAGGTGGTCCAGCCGTCCTGCACGGCGACGCCGCGCCAGCCCGCCCCGACCACGGCCGGGTCGTCGAAGCACGCCAGCACAGGCTCGAGGGCGTCGCCCTCAAGGACGGTACTGGGGTCAAGCAGCACGTGCACGGTGGCGGTGTCGGCGCGCAGCAGCGCCCACCGGGCCTGCGACCAGCCGGCGGCCCGTTCGACGTGCAGCTCCAGGACCCGCCCGGGATGCGCCTGGGCGAGCTCGTGCACGGCCGGGCCCGCGTCGCTGCCGTTGTCGAGCAGCACCACCACGACATCCTCGGGTGCGTGCTGGACCAGGGCCGCCACGCAGGTGCGCAGGTCCTCGGCCCAGCCCTCCACCAGCACGGCGACGGTGCATCGACGGGTGTCGGGCTCGGCGCTGCGGTCGGGCAGGTCGCTTACCGAGGCCAGCACGTCGTATGGCGGTCGCTCGGCGAGCACCGGGCCGTCCGGGCCGTCGCGGACCACCCACCCCGCGGCGGCGATGTCGTCGCGCAGTCGGTCGCTCTCGGCGAAGTCCTTCGCGGCCCGCGCGAGGGCACGACGCTCGGACAGCGCCAGCACCTGCGGCGGCGGGCTGCTCACGGCCCCTCCCGGAGCAGCGTGCGCAGCGCTTTGCGGTCGGTCTTGAGCACGCTGGTCAGCGGCACGGCGTCGACGACCCGCACGTCACGCGGGTACTTGGCGGCCGACAGGTGCTCGCGGGCATGCGCGACGAGCGCCTCCGGGGTGCAGGTGCTGCCCGGCCGCAGCGACACGAACGCCACGACCTCCTCGCCGACCCGCAGGTCCGGGCGGCCGACGACAGCCGCGGCGATGACGTCGGGATGAGCGAGCAGCACGTCCTCGACGTCTCGCGGATAGACGTTGAAGCCGTTGCGGATGATCAGGTCCTTGAGGCGGTCGACGACCGAGAGGTAGCCGCCCGCATCGAGATGCCCGATGTCGCCGGTGTGCAGCCAGCCGCCGCGCAGGGTCTCGGCCGTCGCCTCGGGGCTGTGCCAGTAGCCGCGCATCAGCACCGGGCCGCGTACGCAGATCTCGCCATCCACGCCTGGCGCGAGAACCGCACCGTTGGCGTCCTCGATGCGTACCTCGACGCCCGTGACCGGCCTGCCCACGGTGCCGAGTCGGCGTTCGTGGGGCGGCTGCGCGCTGATCAGCGCGCTGCTCTCGGTGCAGCCGTAGCCCTCGGCGATCTGCACCGACGGGACCCGCCGCTCGAACTCGCGGGCCACCTCGACGGACAACGGCGCGCCCCCGCTGCTGACCCGCTCCAGGCTGGACAGGTCGAACTCCTCCAGCGGCTGGGTCAGCAGCATCCCGATCATCGAGGGGACGAGGGCGCTGGTCTGCACGCCGTGCTCCTGCACGAGTCTGAGGAAGCCGACCGGGTCGAACCACCGCATCAGGACACTGGTGGAGGCCTCGACGGCGTGCAGCCCGGTGACCGCCACCAGCAGGCCGTAGGCATGGGCGAGCGGGAGCGGCAGCAGACCGCGCGTGCGGCCGGGCAGATGGCCGGCCGCGTAGCCGGCGGCCCCGGCGGCGTCCAGGCCTGCATGCGTGAGCGCCACGCCCTTGGATCGACCGGTCGTCCCGCCGGTGTAGAGCAGCGCTGCAAGGTCGTCGTCGTCGCGGTCGACAAGGCCCGTCTCCGGTTGAGCCTCCAGCTGCGCCCAGGGCGTCACGCCCGCCGGGTCGGCCGCTGGATCGGGCTCCACCACGACCAGGGGCAGCCCGGGAGCTGCCGCCCGGCA
>JAYVYM010000088.1:0-4095 GCA_043784245.1 Frankiales bacterium | reverse complement strand
CGGACCTGTCCGTCGTCGTCCTGCTGCGCAGACCCCACGGCCAGCACCCCGGGCAGCGCCGCCGGCCAGAACGAGGCCGGTTTGGTCGGGTCGCCCGGTCCACCGAGGTTGCCCGCGGCCGCCACCACCACCAGGTCGGGGTTGATGACGTGCAGCTGCTCCACCAGGTGGGCCATGACCAGGTGGGAGTCCGGTTCGTTGTCGAAGCAGCCCAGCGACAGGTTCAGCACGTCGATGCCCCGGGTGGCGAGCGTGAGCGCCGCCGCAGCGACCGCGCTGGCCAGGCCGCTGCCGACCGGCTCCAGCGCGCGCTCGACCCACACGCCGGCGGCCTGCGCCTGCTGCAGGACCAGCCCGGCGAGGAACATCCCGTGGCCGGCATGGTCGCGTACGCCGTTGGGGAGCCCGTGCTCGTCGTAGGGCTCGAAGTCCCGCGGCGAGGCCAGGTAACCGCCGTCGAGCCACGGGTGCGAGCGCATCCCGGTGTCCACGACACCGACCAGAACTCCCTCGCCGAGCTGACGATCGCCCATGCGCGGGGGCAGCCGGCGCGCGGACGGTACCGGGGCGCCGTGCCCGTGGTAGTCCATCGTGGTGCTCTGCACCGTCGCCGGGTCGGGGATGCCAGTGAACGCGGCGCGCAACTCCCGGTCTGCCGCGACCAGCGGGCCCCAGTCGGCGCGACCGTCGCGCAGCCGCGTGTACGCGTCCTGCGGGACGAGGCCGGCCAGGAGCCCGCTGGTGCCGACGGGCTCCCAGCGACCGCCGGCGCCGTCCAGCAAAGCCTGGACGTGGGGCAGGTGGCGTTCCAGGACCAGCAGGCGCCGGTCGCTCACGGGGACTCCCTGCGATGGTCCGAAAGATTGCTCCTGATCCTTGTACACCGCCCGGCACCGGCCGCACAATCCCATTCACACGGGGGGTGGTTTTGCGGATGTCGTCGATTGCGCCCGATGCCCGCACCCCGGTAGCCGCTCACGCCGAGCCTGCCCCGGACCGCGAGGTGGGCGCGGTGGCAGACCGTGCCGATCGGGCGCTGCGCCTGTACCTGGCCGAGCCGGAGCAGGCGCGCCGGCTGGCCGTGGCCGCGGACCGGGATGCGGTCGCGGCGGGGGACTGGTCCAGTGCGTCGACCGCCCGGCGGGTCCTGGGCCTGGTGGCCGGGCACGTCTCCGACGCGGGCGCCGCCCGGCGGCACCTCGCCGCGGCAGTCCGCCACGCCCTGCGCGCCCACGACGCCGAGCGGGCCGCGCAGGCCCGCGTCGACCTGGCGTACGTCCTGGCCAGGCAGGGCCGTACCCGCGCGGCGCTGGCCGAGCTGGAACAGGCCCGCCCGCACCTGCGCCGGGGCGAGGCCGGCCGGCTGCTGGTGATGCAGGCGCTCGTGCTCAGAGGCCTGGGACGCTGGGACGAGGCCCTGGGCTGCTATCAGCTTGCGCTGCCTCTGGTGCGCCGCGGGGGAGACCGGCAGGCCCTGGCCGTGCTGCTCGGAAACCGGGGAGTGGTGCAGATCCACCGCGGCGCACTGAGCGCCGCCGAGCGTGACCTGTCGGAGGCCGGCGGGCTGCTGGGCGAGCTGGGCAACGGTCTGCACAGCGCCATCACCTGGCACAACCTGGGCTGTCTTTCGGCCCTGCGCGGGGATGTGCCGGAGGCGCTGCGCCGCTTCGAGGACGCCGAGCGGGGTTACCGGGCCCACCGCGAGGTGCCGTTGGAGCTGTGGCGTGACCGGGGTGAGCTGCTGCTTGCGGCGGGCCTGGCCGCTGAGGCGCGTGACGCCGCAGCCCGGGCCGTCGTGACGGCGCAACAGCGGCGCGAGCCCGGTGAGCTCGCCGAGGCCCGGCTACGGCTCGGTCAGGCCGCCCTCCTCGACGGCGACCCGCTGGCCGCGGTCGAAGGCGCCGACGCCGCTGCCCGCGCCTTCCTGCGGCAGCGCCGGCCCGGCTGGGCAGCGCTCGCCCGGTGGACGGGCCTGCAGGGCTGCCTGGCGTCCGACACGCGGCCGGTCACCGTGGAGCACGTGCTGCGGGCGGCGGCCCGGCTCGAAAGGGCTGGCTGGACGAGCCAGGCGCTGGAGGCGCGGCTGCGGGCGGCGCAGCTGGCGCAGCAGCTGGGCAGGCCGGCGACGGCGCGACGCCAGCTGCGCCTGGTCCGGCGCGCCCGGGTCGGCGGCTCGCCGGGGACCCGGCAGTTGGGATGGCAGGCGGAGGCCCTGTTGCACCTGCAGGCCGGCGACCGGGTGGGCTGCCGCCGGGCGGCAGCCCGGGGGCTCGCGATCGTCGAGCAGTACCGGGCTTCGCTGGGCGCCACCGACCTGCGAGCGCTCGCCTCGACGCGGGTGGCGGCGCTTGCCCGGCTGGGCCTGCAGGCCGCCGTGGACGACGGGCGGCCGACCACGGTGCTGTCCTGGGCCGAACGGCTGCGGGCCGCGCACCTCGCGCGACCCCGCGCGCTGCCCTGGCACGATCCTGCCCTGGTCCGAGATCTCGCCGAACTGCGCCAAGTCGCCGAGCTGCACCGGCGGGCCATCGAGGGGGGCCGGCCCGGGCCGTCGGACCTGCGGCACCGCCAGGCGGCGCTTGAGCGCAGCGTCCGTGATCGGGCCAGGACCGCGCCGGCGGCGCCCGGAGACGGCTCGCTCGTGCCCTCGACCCGTCGCGAACTGGCGGCGGCGCTCGGCGAGCGCGCACTCGTGGAGTACGTCGCCGTCGGCGATCGGCTGCACGCGCTCACGCTCGTCGACGGCGCGCTCCGGCTGCACCCGCTGGCCCCGCTGGCTGGTCTCGAGCGGGAGCTGGCCGCGGTGCCGTTCGCACTGCGCCGGCTGGCGCTGCACCCGGAGCGTGCTGCGTCCGCCCACGCCGCCCGGCAGCTCCTGGACCACGCCGGTGAGCGGCTCGACGACGTGTTGCTGCGGCCGCTGGCCGGGATCGTCGGCGACCGCGAGCTCGTCGTGGTGCCGACCAGTCCGCTGCACTCGGTGCCGTGGTCGGTGCTGGCCTCCTGTCGCGGCCGGCCCGTGACTGTCAGCCCGAGCGCGACGGCGTGGTGCGCGGCGTACCGTCGCGTCCCGGTTGGTGGCGGGCACGTCGTGCTGGTAGCCGGGCCCCGCCTGCCGCACGCCGACGCCGAGGTGGCTGCGCTGTCCGATGGCTCGGCGGGTGCTGTGGTCCTGCGCGGCGCCGCCGCGACCTCGGACGCGGTGCTCGCGGCGATGGAGGGCGCAGCGCTGGTCCACATCGCCGCGCACTGCCAGGTGCGCGCCGACAACCCCCAGTTCTCCGCACTCGCCCTGGCGGACGGGCCGCTGACCGTCTATGACCTGGAGCGGCTGCGCGCGGCGCCCGACACGGTCGTGCTGTCGGCGTGCGAGTCGGGCCGCTCGACGGTGCTGGCAGGCGACGAGCTGCTGGGGCTGACCGCCGCCCTGCTCACGGTCGGGGTCCGCACGCTCGTAGCGTCGCTCGTGCAGGTCTCGGACGCCAACACCGAACGGCTGATGCGCGACGTGTACGCCGGGCTGGGCGCCGGGCGCAGCATGCGCGCGGCGCTCGCCGAGGCCCAGCAGCGGGCGTACGCCCAGGACCACGGGGTGGCGGCGGCAGCGGCGGCCTTCGTCTGCCTCGGTGTCGGCTGAGCCGCCGCGCCAGCAGCCCAGAGCCGTCCCCCGGGACCAGGAGAGCAGGCCGCGCAAACAACAGGCCGGCGGCCTGCGACGAGCCGGCCGTACAGGAGTTCGTCGTGCGGTATCGCGGCCTGCTGTGGGTTGGATCTGTGCCCGAACCACCTCGACGACGCGACGGCGGCCGGCGTGCAGACGACGTGGGTCCGGCTGCTGGAGCAACTGGGCCAGCTGAGTGAATCGGCTGCAGTTGGCGCCTGCCACCACAGCACGGCACGAGTGCCTTCTGCTGAGCCGGCACGGCCAGCGCGAGCGGACCACCGAGGAGGTAGCGGTCGACCGGGCCGACCCGCTCCAGCTCGACCGCGACGACGTCCTGCTCGCCGACACCGACGAGCGCTCCACCGGCCCATGGGGAGGGCTGCGCCAGGCAGCAGCCAACTCTCCGGCGTTGTCCCTGCTGTCCGTTGGCC
>JAYVYM010000087.1:0-3262 GCA_043784245.1 Frankiales bacterium | reverse complement strand
CTCGAGGCCGGTCCGCTGGGGCTGGAGATGGTGACCGCGCTGGCGCACCGCGGGATCCAGACGCACCTCATCGACCCGACGCCGTGGGCGCTGTCGATGGCGACCGACCCCGACATCGCCAAGCCGGTCGAGGACTCGTGGATCGAGATGGGCGTGCACCTGCACTTCAACACCACGTTGGAGGAGATCCTCGGCGACGAAGCCGGCGCCGTACGCGGTGTGCGCACCTCCGAGGGCGAGATCGCCTGCCAGCTGCTGGTTGTGGCGACGCACAAGGTGCCGGAGACCTCGCTCGGCCAGGCCGCCGGGCTCAAGGTCGGCACCGCCGGGGGGTTCATCGTCGACGAGAGGATGCAGACCTCCGCGCCCGGCGTCTGGGCGGCCGGCGACTGCATCGAGGTGCCCCACGGGGTGTCCAACGTGCCCGTGCAGGGGCTGTCCGGTAGCCACGCGTACAGCCAGGGGAAGGTCGCCGGGGTCAACGCCGCCGGCGGCAGCCGCGCCTACCAGCCGGTCTACGTGCCGTGGGGAATGGTCGCCGGCAAGTGGATGATCGGTGGCGTGTCGTTCAGCGAGACGCTGGCGACCGCGCTCGGTGTCCCGTTCGTCATGGGCGTCGCGCAGGGCATCAGCCGGGCCCGCTACTACCCCGACATGAAGCCCATCAAGGTCAAGCTGCTGGCCGAGCCCGGCACCCTCAAGTTGATCGGCGCGCAGCTGGTCGGCGGTGAGGGCATCAAGGAGCGGGCCGACTTCCTGGCGATGGCGGTGCGCACCGGCATCACGATCCGCGACCTCGCGACGATGGAGAACGTCTACTCGCCGCCGATCGGTGCGCTGAACGAGCCGATCGCGCTCGCCGCGCAGAACTGCCTGTCGAAGCTGGGCGGATGAGCCAGCCGAGCCCGTTGCCGGTGGCCGCTGTGACGCTGCCACACACGAGGATGAGTTTCACCCGCTGGGTCCGGGCGCGATCGGAGCAGCAGTTGCTGCTGGTCGCGCAGCGCACCATCGCGCTGCGCCACGGCACACCGCCGCCGCCGGCCCCCAAGGGCCTGGACGTCTTCTGGCAGAAGGTCTACGCGCCGGTGTTCTACCGGCTGCCGTACCCCCTGCGCGCCAAGGTCGCCGGCGCGATGCCCGGCAGTCACCGGCAGACCTGGCACACCCCCGAGCAGGCCAAGGGCCCTGCGGTCTAGGACCGCCCGCACAGCACGGCTGCACGCGCACCACCCGTCACAGCCCGGTCCGTCCGGCCCGGTCCCCGTCGCCCTGGAGGCACACCGCATGACCACCAAGACCGTCGACATCCCGAGAGCGCAGGAGGGCGACGTCCTCTACGACACCAGCGAGAAGGTGTTCGAGGACATCCAGGCCCAGGCCGGCGAGACCGCCTTCGTCTTCATCCACTCGGTGCCCTTCGAGGGCTCCGTCGCGCTCGTCAACCTGCTCACCTCGACCCGGCTGCGCCGCAAGGGCTTCGACGTCAGCATCGTGCTGTACGGCCCGGCGGTGCTCATCGCGTCGGGCACCCGCGGCTACCCGGCCGTCGGCAAGGAGGGCTTCCCCGGCAACCTGTCCATGAACAAGCAGCTCAAGGTCCTGATGGACGAGGGCGCCAAGATCTACGCCTGCCGCTTCGCGATGGGCGCGCTGTACGGCATGCGTGAGGACGACCTCATCGAGGGCGTCAAGGCGTTCAACCCGCTCGACGTGCTCGACAGCGCGCTCACCGCGTGGCGTCAGAAGTCCTTCCAGCTCAACACCTGGACGGTCTGAGCCCGCTGGCAGCACCCCGGGCGGCGGTGCCTCTGCGTCGCCGTCCGGGTCCTCTCCCCACCCACCGGAGGCCTTGATGGACGGCGTGCACGACATGGGCGGCAGGACCGAGCGCTACGGCCCGCTGAAAGCGCTGGACCCGGCGCAAAAGGCATTCGGCGAGCCCTGGGAGGGCCGGGCGTTCGCCGTCACGCTGCTGGCGAACAGGGCGGCGACGTCGTCCAACCTGCACGCCTTCCGCCATGCCCTCGAGCGCGTCCCGGAGCGGGAGTACCTGGCGGACTACTACGGCCGGTGGCTCGCCAGCGCCGAGATCCTGCTCGTCGACAGCGGGCTGCTCGCCCCCGGTGCGGTGGCGGCCCGCGCGCACACGCTGCTCGGCCGGGACGTCACCGAGCCGGCCGACCCCGAGCCGCACAAGCCGACGATGGAGACCGCCGGGGGTGGCAACCTGCGTACGGTCGAGGCCGATCCGGCGTACGCCGTTGGCGACCGGGTGGTGCCGCGCAGCGACGGCGTCCCCGGGCACACCCGGCTGCCCGGCTACGTCCGCGGCAGGGCCGGCACCGTGACGGCGCTCCGACCGGCGCAGGTGCTGCCCGACAGCGCCGCGCACTTCGTCGGCGAGAACCCCGAGCACGTCTACAGCGTCGAGTTCGTCTCGACCGAGCTGTGGGGCCCGGGCGCCGAGCCATTCACCCTGACCATCGACCTGTTCGAGAGCTACCTGGAGAAGGTATGACCTCGCTGGAGCCCGAGATCGACCTGGCGACCCGCACCGAAGCCCTCGAGTCGCTGCTGATCGAGCGCGGGCTGGCCGACATCAAGACCATCGAGACCTTCATCGGGATATACGAGACCCAGGTCGGTCCGATGAACGGCGCGAAGGTTGTCGCGAAGGCCTGGACCGACGCCGCGTACAAGGAACGGCTGCTGAGCGACGGCACCGCGGCGATCGCCGAGCTCGGCTTCAAGGGCCCGCAGGGAGAGCACATGGTGGTGCTGGAGAACACGCCCTCCGTGCACCACGTGGTGGTCTGCACGCTGTGCTCGTGCTACCCGTGGCCGGTCCTGGGGCTGCCGCCGTCCTGGTACAAGGACTCCGCCTACCGTTCACGGGTCGTACGCGAGCCCCGAGCGGTGCTGGCCGAATGGGGCACCGAGCTCGGCGCGGACGTCGACGTACGGGTCCGGGACTCGAGCTCGGAGGTGCGCTACTTCGTCCTGCCCGAGCGCCCGGCGGGCACCGAGGCGCTGTCGGAGGAGGAGCTCGCGGCCTTGGTCACGCGCGACAACATGGTCGGCGTGACGCGGGTGAGCGCCCCGTGACGATGGTGCTGCCCGATCTCGACGTCGACGGCCCCGCCGCGCCGCCGCGCAGCAACGGCGAGCTGGTGTTCGCTGAGCCGTGGGAGGGCCGGGCGTTCGGTCTGGTGATGGCGCTGGTCGACGGCGGGGTGGTCTCGTACGACATGTTCCGCGA
>JAYVYM010000086.1:0-13059 GCA_043784245.1 Frankiales bacterium | reverse complement strand
GCGTCGATGTCGTCGCTGAAGTCGATGGTGCCGACGACCTGGCTGCGCTGCTCCGGCACGACGACGAACGGCGTGGCGTACGGGCTCCGCTGCGCCCAGGTGTAGAGCCGCGACGAGCTGTCGGCCGTCCGGGCGACCGCCCAGTCGAGGCCGCCCTGGCCGAGGAGCCAGTCCACCTGCTCGGCCATCAAGAAGATCGTCGCGAGCGCCGGCGTGTTGTACGTCTGATCCTTGGTGCTGTTGTCCAGGGCGACGGTCAGGTCGTACGACGCCGGCACCCAGCGGCCCGAGGCGGCGATCCGAGCGACCCGCTCGAGTGCCGCCGGGCTCAGCAGCGCCAGCCAGAGTCCGCCGTCGGAGGCGAAGCACTTCTGCGGGGAGAAGTAGTAGACGTCGAACTGCGCCGGGTCGACCGGCAGACCGCCCGCGCCGCTGGTGGCGTCGACGGCCACGATCGCGCCGTCGTCGGTGCCCGCCGGTCGGACGATCGGCATCATCACGCCGGTCGAGGTCTCGTTGTGGGTCAGCGCGTACAGGTCGATGCCGGGCTCGGGCCGCGGCAGCGGGTGCGTACCGACCTCGCTGGTCACCACCGACGGGTCTTCCAGGAAAGGCGCCTGCCGGGCCGCGGTGGCGAACTTTGAGGAGAACTCACCGAACGACAGGTGCTGGCTGCGCCGCTCGATCAGCCCGAACGTCGCGATGTCCCAGAACTCGGTGGCGCCGCCGTTGCCCAGCAGCACCTCGTACCCCTCCGGCAGCGCGAACAGCTCCCGCAGACCGCGTCGCAAGCGGGCGACCTGCCGGCGTACCGGCTGCTGGCGGTGCGAGGTGCCCAGGTAGGTGCGGCCGGTCGCGGCGAGCGCCTCGAGCTGGGCGGGCCGGACCTTGGACGGCCCCGCCCCGAATCGGCCGTCAGCGGGCAGCAGGGCCGGCGGGATGCTGATGGCAGGCACGGCTCAGACCTGGTTGCCGGCGGGCAGCTGCCCGCTGGGGACCGCCGACACCGGCCGCGGCCCGGGGCCGACGTAGACCGCTGACGGCCGGATCAGCTTGTTCAGCCGCTTCTGCTCGAGGATGTGCGCGCTCCAGCCCGCGGTACGGGCGCAGGTGAACATCGAGGTGAACATGTGCGGTGGTACCTCCGCGAAGTCCAGGACGACCGCTGACCAGAACTCCACGTTGGTACGCAGCGGTCGGTCGGGGTAGCGCGCGGTGAGCTCCTCCAGCGCCGCCTTCTCCAGCGCCTCGGCGACGTCGTAGCGGTGACTGCCCAGCTCGCCGGCCGTCCGCCGCAGCACTCGGGCGCGGGGGTCCTCGGCGCGGTAGACGCGGTGTCCGAAGCCCATCAGGCGGCGCCCGGCGTCGAGCTCGGCCTTGACGTAGGCCGTGGCGTCGCCGGTCTTCTCGACCTCGTCGAGCATCGAGAGCACCCGCGACGGGGCCCCGCCGTGCAGCGGCCCGGACAGCGCCCCGATCGCGCCGGAGATCGCGGCCGCGGCGTCGGCTCCGGTAGAGGCAATCACGCGCGCAGTGAAGGTGGACGCATTCATGCCATGCTCGGCGGCCGAGACGAAGTAGGCGTCGACGGCCTTGGTGTGCTCGGGGTCGGGGTCGCCTTTCCAGCGCATCATGAAGCGCTCGACGACGCTGTGCGCCTTGTCGATCTCGCGCTGCGGGACCATCGGCCGGCCGAGGCCGCGCGCCGACTGCGCCACGAACGCCATCGCCATCACCGAGGTACGGGCCAGGTCGTCCCGGATCTGGTCGACGCCGATGTCGAGCATCTGCCCCAGGCCCCAGGCCGGCGCGAGCATCGCGATCGCCGACTGCACGTCGACCCGAATGTCCCCGGAGTGCACCGGCAGCGGGAACGGCTCGGCCGGCGGCAGACCCGGGTTGAACTTGCCGTCGACGAGCAGGCCCCAGACGTTGCCGAACGACACGTTGCCGACGAGGTCCTCGATGTCCACGCCGCGGTAGCGCAGGGCGCCGCCCTCCCGGTCGGGCTCGGCGATCTCGGACTCGAAGGCGACGACGCCTTCCAGGCCAGGCTTGAGGGTCTCGTCAGCCATGGTGCGGCTCCGCGGGGATGAGGTCGGTTGGGTCCGTACGGGCTCAGCATGCCGTGCCCCCGGAGCGGTCGTACGGGAGGCTGGGGCGCGTGCGCACCGACCTCGCCGCCCAACGCCGCGACTACACGATGGCGGGCCTCTCGGAGGCCGACCTCGCGGCGACCTGGCCCGAGCAGTTCGACCGGTGGCTGACCCAGGCCGCCGGGCTCGTCGAGCCCAACGCCGTCGTCCTGTCGACCGCCGACGCGGCCGGCCTACCCAGCGCGCGGACCGTGCTGCTCAAGGACGTCGACGACCGGGGGCTGGTGGTGTTCACCAACCTGACCAGCCGCAAGGGCCGTGAGCTGCTGGCCAACCCGCGGGCTTGCCTGGTCTTCCCGTGGCTCGAGCTCGAGCGGCAGGTGGTGGTCACCGGCGCCGTGGAGCAGGTCGCCCGCGAGCAGACGTCGGCGTACTTCCGATCCCGGCCGCGCGGCTCGCAGCTCGGGGCCTGGGTGTCTCGCCAGTCCACGGTGATCAGCGGCCGGGAGGTCCTGGACGCCCGGCTGGCCGCGCTGGAGGAGCGCTTCGCCGGTACGGACGTGCCGGTTCCTGACTTCTGGGGCGGCCTGCGCGTCGTACCGGACGCGGTGGAGTTCTGGCAGGGCCGCACCTCCCGGCTGCACGACCGGCTGCGCTACCGCCGGACGGAGGACGGCTGGCTCGTGGAGCGGCTGTCGCCGTGACACTGCGCACCGTGAGACTGCGCACGTGAGACTGCGCACCCGGGCTCGCGGGCTGGCCCTGGACACCACGCCGCTGCGGGCGTCTCGCGCCTACCGCAACCTGCTGGTCGGTGACGCCGTCTCGGTCGTCGGCACCCAGATCACGGCGGTGGCCGTGCCGATCCAGGTTTACGAGCAGACCGGGTCGGTATTCGCGGTCGGGCTCGTCGGGCTCGCCGGGCTGCTCCCGATCGTGCTGTTCGGCCTGTACGGCGGAGCCGTCGCCGACGCCGTCGACCGCCGCCGGCTAGTGCTGTTCACGACCGTCGGCCAGGCCCTGCTGTCGACCCTGCTGCTTGCGCATGCGGTGGCCGGGCTGCACTGGACCTGGCTGCTGTACCTCGTGGTCGCCGGGCAGGCCGGGCTGTTCGCGCTCGACAGCCCGGCCCGGCAGGCCTTCGTACCGCGGCTGCTGCCGGTGCACCTGCTGCCTGCAGCCAACGCGCTGCGCCAGATCGAGTTCAACATCGGCGTCTCCTGCGGACCGCTGCTCGCCGGCGTCCTGGTCGGGCGGTTCGGCTTCGGGTCCGCGTACGGGCTGGATGCGGTGTCCTTCACCGCCTCGCTGTGGGCGGTGGCCGCGCTGCCGTCGATGGCCCCCGACGGCGGCGGTCGCCGGGCCGGGCTGGCCAGCGTCGTGGAAGGGCTGCGCTTCCTGGCCACCCGGCCGGTGCTGCTGCTGACCTTCGTGGTGGACCTCGTCGCGATGGTGTTCGCGATGCCGCGGGCGCTGTTCCCGGCGCTCGCCTCGCAGGTCTACGACGGCGGCCCGCAGACGGTCGGGTTGCTGTACTCCGCGCTGGCCGTGGGCGCGCTGCTCGGCGCGCTCGGCGGCGGCTGGTTCGGCCGGATCCGTCGGCAGGGGCTGGCCGTGCTCGCCGCGATCGTCGCCTGGGGGGTCTCGGTGACGCTGTTCGGGCTCACCGACCGGTTGTGGCTCGGGCTGCTGCTGCTCGCGGCGGCCGGCGCGTCGGACATGGTCTCGGCGGTGTTCCGTACGGCGATCCTGCAGGCCGCCGCGCCGGATGAGATGCGCGGCCGGCTCGGCGGGGTGTTCATCGTCGTGGTCGCGGGGGGCCCGCGCCTGGGCGACGGCCGGGCCGGCGCCGCCGCCTCGCTGGTCGGCCTGCAGGGCGCTGTCGTTGCGGGTGGGCTCGCCTGCGTGGGGCTGACCCTCGCGATCGCCGCGGTCGTCCCGCGCTTTCGGACGTACGACGCCCGCGACCCGCACCCGTAGCGGGTCAGTCGGCTCCGGTCAGCCGGCGGACGTCCTGGGCCTGCGGGCCGCGGTCGCCCTGCCGTACGCCGAACTCGACCCGCTCGCCCTCGGTCAGCGTGCGGTGGCCGTCGACCTCGGCGATCTCGGAGGCATGCACGAAGACGTCGCCGCCGCCCTGCTCGGGGGCGAGGAACCCGAAGCCCTTCGTCACGTCGAACCAGGACACCGTGCCGCCGGTCCGGGCGGCCCCCGCCCCGCCCGCGGGCGGCCGCGGCGCGCGTTCGGCCCGTCCGGCGCCGGGCGCGGGGCCGACCTGCTCGGCCTGCGGGCCGCGCTCGCCCTGCCGTACGACGAAGGCCACCCGATCGCCCTCGGCGACGTCACCCAACGCGGAGACGTGTACGAACAGGTCGTCGGGGGTGAGGAAGCCGTATCCCTTGTCGCCGGCCAGCCACGACAGGACGCCGGTCATCACCACCTCGCCGTCCTGCCGCGGCGCCGAGCTGCGCTCCGGGGCCCGCTGATCTGGCGCGTCGGCGTCGACCGGCAGCACCTGGGCGGCCTGCGGACCGCGGTCGCTCTGCTTCACGTCGTACTCGACGTGCTGACCCGGCTCGAGCGTGCGGTAGCCGTCCGCGGCGATCTCGGAGAAGTGCACGAACAGGTCGGCGCCCCCGGCATCCGGGGTGAGGAACCCGAAGCCCTTGTCGGCGTCGAACCAGGACACGACGCCGTGGTCGCGACCGGCAGGCTCCGCGTCGGGATCGAGCGGCCGGACGTGCTGGGCCTGCGGGCCGCGGTCGCCGTCGCGTACGTCGTACTCGATGCGTTGGCCCTGCTCCAGGACGCGGTAGCCGTCGACCTCGATCGCAGAGAAGTGCACGAAGATGTCGGGGCCCCCGTCGTCCGGGGTGAGGAACCCGAAGCCCTTGTCCGCGTCGAACCACGTCACGGTGCCGGTCGTCATGCGCCCAGCCTGCCCGACGGCCGCGCGGGCCAGGCGGCGGCCGCCGCGCTTCGGCCGCCGCCCCGGCCAGGGGGAGTTTGTGTGCATCATTCGCGCCGCTGACACACAAAGTCCCTCTTGAGGTCTTGCGGCCGAGCGTGAAAGCGGTGGGTCCAGGGGTACTTTGTGTGCTTGCTTTTAAGAGGAAGCACACAAAGTGCTGTCCGCCGGCGTCTCCCTGGCAACGGCGACGTCCTCGGGGCGCCGGATGCGGCGCTCAGCACCTCGGGTAGGTGCGGCCGTGCCAGCCGCGATGGGTACCGTCGGCGGGTGTTCGCGTCGAGCCGCGGGCGCACCGGCGAGAGGTGCGGGGATGCTGCGCGAGGCTGAGCTGTTCGTGATGGCTGAGCAGATGTTGGTGGAGGTCCTGGGCCGGGTCCGCGAGCAGGATCGGCAGATCGTCCTGCCGCCGATGTACCCCGGAGCGATGGACCCCCTCCCGATCGAGCAGGCCATCGAGCGTCATCTCCGCCTGGACGTGCTGCTTCCGGGTGTGGTCGGCGGCCGGGTGGCCAGCTCCGCACCAGGCGCCGGGGTCACGGTGGCGCAGGCGGCCGAGGCGGCCTGCGCAGCCGCCCGCCGGGTTGTCGACGGTGCCGCGGTCGTCGACGGTGCGGTCACGCCCGGGCAGGCCCCGCTCTCGGCCCGGGCGTTCCTGCTCCGAGCCACTCTCGAGCGGTCCCTCCTGGCGCATTACGTCGCTGCCTATCTCGGGTCGACGGCGTGTCCGCTACCTGAGGAGCTCGCCCGGCCACTGTGGGAGCTGACCGCGCCGGACGCGTCGGCGTGGCGGGCCAGCGGCTACTTCCGCGCCCCCATGCCGCTGCCGGACCACGTCTCCTGGCGTGACCGGTTCCTGCTGGACGGTGGCCACGAGCCGCACCCGCTGGGACACTGAGGCCGGGCACCGGTCCGAGCACCCCTTGCATGGGTCGAGGGTGACGTGTCAGCCCGCGGCGCGGCGCGCCAGTTCGGGAAGTACCTCGCCGAGCGGCGCGTCCACTCGTACCTCGGCCAGCGCGTCGCCGCGCGTCGGCCCCTGGTTGACGATGGCGACCGGGATGCCGAGGTCGGCCGCTCGTTTGACGAAGCGGTAGCCCGACATGACGGTGAGTGAGGAGCCGAGGACCAGTAGCGCCGCGGCCGACTCGACCATGGCGAAGCACCGGGCGACCCGGTCGGGCGGCACGGTCTCGCCGAAGAAGACAACATCGGGCTTGAGCACCCCATCGCAGGCGAGGCAGTCGACCGGCCGGAAGGCCTCGAGGTCGGACTCGGGCAGGTCCACGTCCCCGTCGGGGTGCACGGCCAGCACCTCTGCCTGCCAGTCGCTGTTGGCCGCACGCAGCCGGGCGTCCAGCGCTGTGCGTGCGGTCCGTTCCCCGCAAGCCAGGCAGACCACCCGGGACAGCGCTCCGTGCAGGTCGACGACGTCCTGCGCCCCGGCGGCGCCATGCAGTCCGTCGACGTTCTGCGTCACGACGCCGGCGAGCAGACCGGCGTCCTGCAGCCGCGTGACCCCTCGGTGCCCGTCGTTGGGGCGCGCACCTGCCATGAACCGCCAGCCGAGGTGGCTGCGCGCCCAGTAGCGACGACGCGCGATGGGGTCCGCGCGGAACGTCTGCCCGGTCATCGGGCTGGACGGCCGCGCGGCGCCGGTCGGACCGCGATAGTCCGGGATCCCCGACTCCGTGGACAGCCCCGCCCCGGACAGCACGACCACCCCACCGCCGGCGACGAGCCCGATCAGGTCGCCCAGCCCGTGCACACCGGTCACGGCCCCGCCCGGCTCCAACACCTTGCCCGGCTCCAGCACCCCGCCAGCCTGCCCCAGGCAACCGGAGACTGCCCGCCTGGGCGACCGGTGCCAACCACCCAAACGGCCCTGCGCCCGGTCCGCCGGACAGCCGACATACAGGAGGCCAGCCGCACGCAACCCTCCGGAGGCACCATGCGCAAAACGTCCGTCCTGTCCGACCTCACCGGCCCGGCTGACGCCGGGCCGCAGATCCCGACGTTGCGGGTCCCGGACCCCCGGCGCTCCCCGGGTGCTCAGCAGGACGCCCTGGCCGGCCGTACCGAGGCCATGCTTGCGGCGCACGTCCCGCTCACGCTGCTGCTTGACCTGGCCGACCCGGACGGTCCGCACAGCGACGAACTCCTGCACGCCGAGCCCGGCAGCGCCGACTGGCTGCGGCGCACCTGAGCCTGCGCACGCCGTCACACGAGCCGGCGCCACGCCGTCACACGAGCCGTCGCCACGCCGTCACACGAGCCGGCGCCACGCCGTCACACGAGCCGGCGCACGCCCGGCAGGTCGACGCCGACGGTGGCGGTGACGCGCTCGGCAGTGGCGGCCACCGGATCGAGCGCCGCAGGGACCAGCACCAGGGCGGCACCCGCAGCCAGGGGTGCCAGCAGCCCGACGAGCAGGCCGTCTGCCGAGGACGGCGGCAGTACGGTCAGGACTCGGTCGGTGGACCGAAGGCCGAGGTCGGGCAGCGCCGGCACGGCGGTGCCGGCCCGCTCCACCGACCAGCCGGCGGCCGCCGGGACAACCAGTACGTCGCCGTACGACGGTAGGTCCGCACCGGCGTCGAGAACCATCGTCGGCAGGTCGCGCAGGCGACCGCCGAGCGGCGCCGTGCAGACCGCGAAGACGTCACCGTCGCAGGCGTCCAGCGCCGCTTGCGCAGCTCCAGCGGTGACGAAGGCGACCTCGCAGCCGGCCAGGTCCTCCGGGTCGGCGGCGATCACCACGGTGGCGCCTGCGGCGGCCGCACCCATCAGCAGCGTGACGGTCTGCCAGTGCAGGGGCAGCAGCAGGCCGACCCTGGACGGCGTGCCGTGCGCATGCAGCAGGTTGGCCGTCTTGGCCGCCCAGTTGCCAGCCGTCGACCCCGACAGCTCCACCCGCGCCGCGCCATCGAGCAGCGTCAGCAGCGGTTGGGCAGGGTCGCGGGCCCCGAGCAGGCTGCCGCTCAGTCGACGCACCCGTCGTTCGCGGCGGTTGGCGCGGGTGCGCCGGTCGGGACAGCAGTGGTGGCAGCGACAGGGCCGGGGGTGCCGTCCAGGCTGACCGGCACCAGCCCTGCGAAGGACGGCCCGACCACGATCTCCACCGTGCCCGTGAGCGTCGGGTCGGCCTCCACGGTCGCGCCCGGTACGGCAGCCGCCAGCGTCCTGGCGGCCTCGGCGCGGGTCGGGCCGTAGCGGACAACTGTGCCGGCCGTACCGCTGTCGCGGTTGCCTGGGGAGCCGACGATGACGAAGCCAGCGCGCGCCAGCTCCTGCGCCGCTGTCCGGCCCAGGCCCGGCGTGCCGGATCCGTTCAGCACCGAGACGCGTACTGCTGCCGGCGCGACCGTCAGCGGCGCGACCGGGCTCGCGGGACCCGGCGCGTCCGGCGCCCGATCCTGCCTGAGACCGTCGAACAGTACCGCCATCTTCGGGGCGTCGAGCAGCACGACATCCTGGCCGTCGCGCCGGCCGCTGATGGTCGAAAAGGGCAGGGTGGCAAAGGCGACCCCGCCGGCGTTGAAGCTGCGCAGTCGAAGGGCCAGCTGCGTCAGGCCGCCGCCCTGCAGGGACTCGTCGACGGCGACCGAGGAGGTGGCAGCGTCGAGAAACCCATTGAGCTTGAGGGGGTTCAGCAATGTTCCGGAGCTGAGCACCTTGCGGGTGATCGAACCGATGAACGCCTGCTGGCGCTTGATGCGGTCGATGTCACCGTTCGTTAGGCCGTAGCGTTGCCGCACGAAGGCAAGCGCCTGCGCGCCCTGGATGGTCTGCCGCCCGGCCTTGAGGTCGATGCCGGAGTTGCTCTCCTTGGCGTTGTTCTTGAGGCAGACCTCGACGCCACCGAGCTTCTCCACCATGGTCTGAAACCCGGCGAAGTCGATCTGGACGTAGTTGTCGACCCGGATGCCGGACAGCTCCTCCACGGTCGCCTTGAGCAGCGCCGGCCCGCCCTCTTCGATCGCACTGTTGATCTTGGCCGAGTGCTGCGGGAAGACCTTGCCGGTCTTTGCATCGGTGTAGGCCGGGATGCTCACGTAGCTGTCCCGCGGGATGCTGATCAGCTGCGCCTTGTCGCTGTTGCCGAACAGGTGCGCCAGGATCACGGTGTCGGAGCGCTGGCCCGTAGTGAACTGCGCACCCTTGCCCTGGAACTGCGCGCCCGTCGTGTCGCGGGTGTCGGAGCCGACGAGCAGCACGTTGCGGGCACCGCGTGGTGCAGCGGCTGGCTGGGTCAGGCCCGGCAACGCCTGCATAAGGCCGGGGATACGCGCGATATTGCCGTCGTACCTGCGAAAGAGCACGTAGCCCAGGACCGCCGTGGCGAACAGCAGCACGGACATGACGACGGCGGTCCACGACAGGATCCGCGCCGCCCGGCGCCGCGGACGGGCCGGTGGGAGCAGAGCCCGGGAGCCGTTGCTCTTGCTCGGGCGCCCGCTCGAGCTCCGAGGGCCGCGCGGGTCCAGGTGCGCGGGCAGGTCGCTGACCGGCGCGCTGCCGGCCGCACCCCCGCCGGCCGCGGCCCGCCCGGCAGAGCCACGGCCGGCCACGGACACTCCCGCGCGTGCGCGCGGCGAGCCGGGGCGGTCTGCGGGGTCGGTCACCGGTGCCTCACCGCTGCGTCTCCTCACGGCTGTGGGCCGGCCCGGGATCTTCTCGACCCGGACGGCCAGCTCCGAACGCCGGAGCAGCTCCCATGACGACGCCGCAGAGCCGTCCCCGGTTCCACGGCCCTGACTCGAGGGTACCGTCCACATCGCCCGGACGGTCGATACGCGGCCGTTCCGCGGGTCGCGCGAACGACCTCGACAGGCGCCCCCGACCTGCCCGACCGCTCACACAGGCTGGTAATGATTCGACGCCAGCAGACCCTGACCCGCCGGCCGGCGTCGTGAGGCTGGCCGTCGACGCGACCCCGCTGCTGGGCCAGCGCAGCGGGGTCGGCCGCTATCTCGAGGGAGTTCTCGGCGGGCTCGCCGGGCTACCCGACGCTCCGGAACCCGTGCTCACGCTGTTCAGCCTGCGGGGCAGGGTGGCCGCGCCACCCGCCGGCAGCCGACCGGCGCCCCGGCGGGTCCCGGCCAGGGTGCTCCAGCCGATGTGGCGGCGCTGGCACTTCCCGCCGGTCGAGCTGCTGACCGGGCGCATCGATGTCTTCCACGCCGGCAACTTCGTGCTGCCGCCGCTGCGCCGCGCTGCGGGCGTGGTGACCGTTCACGACCTGGCGTACCTGCGCTTCCCGGAGACCGTGGACAGCCAGGTGCTGCGCTACCGCGACCTCGTACCCGACGCGCTGCGCCGGGCAGCGGCCGTGGTCACCGTCAGCGCCGCCGTCCGCGACGAGCTGTGCGCGCAGTACCGGCTGGACCCTTCGCTGGTGGTGGTCGCGCCCAACGGCGTGGACCCGTCGTGGCTGACTGCGACGCCTGTCGACACGCCGGCCCGGCTGCGGCTCGGCCTGCCGGTCCGCTATCTGTTGTTCGTCGGCAACGTCGAGCCGCGCAAGGGGCTGCCGACGCTGGCCCGCGCGCACGCCGCCGCCCGCCGCGCCGACCCGGACGTGCCGCCACTGGTGCTGGTCGGCCCGGCGGGCTGGGGCGACGCGTGGCAGGGCGAGCCGCCCGACGATCGTGACGTCGTGCGGCTGGGGTACCTGCCTGAGGAGGACCTGCGCTCGGTAGTCGCCGGCGCGGTCGCCCTGTGCCTGCCGAGCCGCTACGAGGGTTTCGGGCTGCCTGTCCTCGAGGCGCTCGCCTGCGGGACGCCGGCGCTCGCCAGCGACCTGCCGGTGCACCGCGAGATCGGTGGGGAGCACCCGACGTACGTGCCGGTGGGCGACGTCGACGCGTGGTCGCAGGCGCTGCTCGAGGCGTCCCGCGCGGCGGCCGACCAGGCCGGGGCGCAGGCCAGCCGCCGGCACGCGGCAGCTGCCACCTGGCAGCGCAGCGCGGCACTGCACCTGGCGGCGTGGCGTTCCGCGGCCGCAGGTCGGAGCAGTTCCGGCCACTAGCATGGGCGCGTGAGTGAGCAGACCTTCGTGTCGTACGCGCAGAACGGCGAGGACGTCGTGCTGTGGCGCGCGCTGCACGACGTGGTCGGCGGGCGCTACGTGGAAGTCGGCGCGAACCACCCCACCGACCACTCGGTCAGCCGGGTCTTCTACGACCGCGGCTGGTCGGGCCTCTGCGTCGAGCCGCTGCCGGCTTTCGCCGACGCGTTCCGCGCCGCCCGCCCCCGCGACGTCGTGGTGCAGGCCGCGGTCCTGCAGACCGACCAGGACACCGTCGTCCTGCACGCCATCGACGGCACCGGGCTGTCCACCACCGTCGATGCCCTCGGCGCCGCACACGCCGGCTCCGGCTGGGAGGTCCACGACCTGGTGGTCCCGGCGGTCGGCCTGGACACCCTGCTCGAGGAGCACGTCGGCGACGGCGAGGTGCATTTCCTGCTCGTGGACACCGAGGGCGCCGAGGCGTCGGTGCTGGGCTCGCTGGACCTCTCGCGCCACCGGCCGTGGATCCTGGTCGTCGAGGCCACCGTCCCGATGAGCGACGAGCAGACCCATGCGGCGTGGGAGCCGGCGGTGCTGGCCGCGGGCTACGAGCTGTGCCTGTTCGACGGGCTGTCGCGCTTCTACGTTGCCGCTGAGCACGCCGAGCGGCTGCGCGCGCGGTTGTCCTACCCGGTCTGCGTGCTGGACCGGTACGTGCCCCGTCGCGTCTACGAGCTCGAGCTGGCGGCCGCTGAGACCGAGCATGAGCGCGAGCAGCTGCGTACCGAGATCGTGCGCTGGCGGGGTCAGGTGCTGAGCCGCTGGACCGAGGCGGCCGCCGCGGCGGTGTCCTCGCCCGGCGCCGGCGGGCACCCGGGCCACGAGGCTGCCCGGCTGCGGGCCGAGCTGGACGCCCTGCACCACACGGTGTCCTGGCGGGTCACCAAGCCGCTGCGCACGGTGCGTTCCAGACAGCTCGGCCGCAGCGGGCGCGCGTGACCGTGCTCGATCGCGCTGCGGCGCGGGCCGCAGTGGCCGTCCTGCCCGCGGCCGCGGAGACCGTCGTCGCGGCCGCCCTCGCCCAGCGGCTGCGGGCCGCCGCCGACGTGCTGCTCGGTGCCGAGCGTGCTGCGCAGGCTGATGCCGGCGGCGGGCCGGCGGAGCGAGCCGGCTCGCTGCTCCAGGAGCTGGTCGAGCAGCTGCACCGGTCGCCGAGTGCGGCCGGGCTGTGGCTGGTGCAGACCGCCGTGGCGGCCGCCTTCCCCGACCACGACGAGCTCGTCGAGGCGCGCCGCTTCCTCGAGCACTCCAGCGTCACCGAGTCCCTGGTCTACCTGCTCGAGGCGGGTTGGATCTGCACCCGCAACGCGGGCGCCCCCGAGGCACAGATGGACGTGGTCATCGGTCGCGTGGTCGTCGACGTCGACTTCTGCGCCCGCAACGAGCACCACACGGGAATTCAGCGAGTGGTTCGCGAGACGGTGCCGCGCTGGGTGCGCGACCACGACCCGATCCTGGTGGCCGCGACCGACGCGCGCGGCGCCCTGCGGCCGCTCGTCGCTGCCGAGCGGGAGCGGGTGCTGGACTGGTACGACCGACAGGACGCGCCCACCGGTCCCCGGCTGGCAGAGGGTGGCCTACCCGGACCGGTGCGGCTGGTCGTGCCCTGGCGGTGCCACGTCGTGCTGCCGGAGAACCCTGAGCCGCAGCGCTGCCCGTCGCTGGCCGCGCTCGCGCAGCACTCCGGCAGCGCCGTGACCACGATCGGGTACGACTGCATCCCGGCGGTCAGCCCGGAGCTGGTGCACCCGGGACTGCCCGAGCGCTTCATGAGCTACCTGTCGGTGGTCAAGCACGCGTCCGTCGTCGCCGGGATCTCGACATCGGCCACCGCCGAGTTCGCCGGCTTCGCGCAGATGATGCCGGCTCAGGGCCTGGCCGGGCCGCGCGTGGTCGAGGTCGTCCTGCCCGTCGAGGTGCCG
>JAYVYM010000085.1:0-5076 GCA_043784245.1 Frankiales bacterium | reverse complement strand
CCGGGTGCCGGCCCGCTTGCCGACGGCAACAGCCGCCAGGGCAGCGTCGCCGGGAGCCTCCTGCAGCGCAGCAGCCGCCCGCGCCATGGCGCCGGCGCTGGCCGGCCGGCCGCTCGGCGCTTTGTCCAGCGCGGCCGAAATGAGGGCGCGGACCCCGGCGGGGATGTGCTCCGGCAGCGCCGGCGGCGGCTCGTACAGGTGGGCCCGGCTGATGGCGATGGGGTTGTCGCCGGGGAACGGTCGTCGCCCGGTCAGGCACTCGAAGGCCACGACGCCCAGGGAGTAGACGTCGCTGGCACCGGTCACCGCTTCGCCGCGGGCCTGTTCCGGTGAGAGGTAGTAGGCCGTACCGACGACCGTGCCGGTCCGGGTCAGCGGCGTTGCCCCTGCGGCGTACGCGATCCCGAAGTCGGTGACCTTCACCACGCCGTCCGGGCGCAGCAGCAGGTTGCCGGGCTTGACGTCGCGGTGCACGACCCCGCCGTCGTGCGCTGCCTGCAGGGCGAAGGCCGTCTGGGCGATGACGTCCAGCGTCGTGGGCACGTCGAGCGGGCCACGGCGCAGCCGTTCCGAGAGTGGCTCGCCCGCCACGAGCTCCATGACCAACCAGGCGGACCGGCCGTCCGGGCCGTCCTGCTCGCCGTAGTCGTACACCGAGGCGATGCCAGGGTGCGACAGCCCGGCGGCGTGCTGGGCCTCGGCCCGGAAACGGGCCCGGAAGTCCGCGTCGTCGACATGTTCGGCCTTCAGCACCTTGATGGCGACCGGCCGGTCCAGGATCAGGTCGCGGGCCCGCCACACCTCGCCCATGCCGCCGGCCGCGATCCGGCTCTCGACCCGGTAGCGCCCGGCCAACACGTCTTGCCCCAGCACGATCATCGGCCCAGTTCCATCATCGGCCCAGTTCCATCATCGGCCCAGCACTGCGCGCATGACGGCCCTCGCGATGGGCGCTGCGACCTTCCCGCCGGTGGCCTCCGAGCCGGCGTCGCCGCCGTTCTCGACGATGACCGCGACCGCGACCTGGGGGTCCTCGGCGGGTGCGAAGGCGATGAACCAGGCGTGCGGGGCGGCGCCGGGGGCGTTCTGGGCGGTCCCCGTCTTGCCGGCGACCCGGACGCCGGGGATCTGCGCAGCTGTCCCGGTGCCGTTGGCCACCACGGCTTCCATCATCGTGCGGAGCTGGTCCGCGACCGAGCGTGGCACGGCCTGACGGTAGGTCTTGGGCTGGGCCAGCGAGAGCCGGGTGAGGTCGGGTGCCTGCACCTCACGGATCAGGTAGGGCGCCATGACGGTGCCACCGTCGGCCACGCCGGCCGCCACCATCGCCATCTGCAGAGGGGTGACCCGCACGTCGCGCTGGCCGATCGCCGACTGCGCGAGAGATGGCGGGTCGAGCGCCCCGGGAAACGTGCTGGCCGCTACCGGGTCGGGCACGGTAAGCGAGCCGTCGCCGAAGCCGAAGGCCTCGGCCTGCGCCCGCAGCCGGCCCTCCCCGACGGTGAGGCCGAGCTGCGCGAAGGCGGTGTTGCACGAGATCCGCAGCGCGTCGGCGAGTGAGGTGGTCGGACCGCTTCCGCAGCTCTCACCGCCGAAGTTGCGTAGCGTCGCGCTGGTCTGCGGCAGCGTCAGCACGGTCGGCGAGGGGATCTGGGTGTCCGGGGTGACCCCGTCCTGCAGCGCCGCCGCCGCAGTGACGACCTTGAAAATCGAGCCCGGCGGGTAGGTCTGCGACAGCGCCCGGTCCAGCAGCGGGTCACCGGCGGCGGGGGCGAGCAGGGCGGTGCGGTAGGCGCGGATGGCCGCCGTGTCGAACGAGCTCAGCAGCCCCGGGTCGTACGTCGGGGCGCTTGCCAGCGCCAGGATCGCCCCGGTTCGCGGGTCGAGGGCGACTACGGCGCCCCGCTTGCCCTTGAGGCCGTCGTACGCGGCCTGCTGGGCCGCCTGCTGCAACGTCACCACAACGTCCCCGCCACGTGGTACCCGGCCGGTGAGGGTGTCGGACAGCCGCTTGACGAACAACCTGGGGTCATCGCCCGACAGCACCCGGTCCTCGGTGTCCTCGAGCCCGTCCTGGCCATAGACGAGGGAGTAGAAGCCGGTGACGTGCGCGTACAGGTCCTTGTCGGGGTAGGTGCGCAGGTACTTGAGCCGGCCCGGCGTCTCGACGCTGCGCGCGATCAGCGGCCGGTTTGCCCCGGCCAGTGCGATCGAGCCGCGCTCCTTCTCGTAGTTGCGCACGATAGCCCGGGCGTTGCGCGCGTTGTCGCGGTAGTCACTGGCCTTGACGACCTGCCGGTAGTTGATGTTGACCAGCAGCAGGCCGAACAGCACGAGGCAGGCGATTGCCACCCGGCGCAGCGGCGCGTTCACCGGCGCACCACCTGGGTGGGGGCGTCCTCGAGGGCCGCCCGGACCAGGCCGGGCGACACCGGTGCGGGCGCAGGCCTGCGGGCGGCGTCACTGATCCGCAGCAGCACCGCGACCAGCACCCAGTTGGAGACCACCGAGGAGCCGCCGTAGGACAGCCACGGCAGCGTGACGCCGGTCAGCGGGATCAGGCCGGTGACGCCGCCCGCGATGACGAAGACCTGCAGGGCCAGCGCGAACGACAGGCCGGTTGCCAACAGCTTGCCGAACGAGTCGCGGCAGCCCAGGCCGGCGCGTAGCCCGCGCTCGACGATCAGCCCGAACAGCAGCAGGATCGCCATGACACCGATCAGGCCCATCTCCTCGCCGAAGCTGGCCAGGATGAAGTCGGTCTTGGCGAACGGCACCGTCTGCGGGCTGCCCTGGCCCAGGCCGGTGCCGGTCAGCCCGCCGGTACCGAACCCGAACAGCGACTGCACCAGCTGGTAGCCCTTGTTGTCGGGGTCGGCAAATGGATGCAGCCACACATCGACCCGCAGCCGTACGTGTCCGAACAGCAGGTACGCGACGTAGGCCCCGACGGCGAACAGCGCAAGCCCGATGAGCAGCCAGGAGGTGCGCTCGGTCGCGACATACAACATCACGATGAAGATCCCGAAGAACAGCAGCGAGGTGCCGAGGTCCTTCTCCAGGACCAGCACGGACAGGCTGGCCGCCCAGGCCACCAGTACCGGGCCGAGGTCACGTGCGCGGGGCAGGTCCAGGCCCGCGACCCGCCGGGAGGCCAGGGACAGCACATCGCGCTTGGTCACCAGATAGCTGGCGAAGAAGACCATCAGCGCGAGCTTGGCTGGCTCGCTGGGCTGGACCTGCACCGGGCCGACCCGTACCCACAGCCGGGCTCCGTTGATCGTCTGCCCCAGCACCGGCAGGACCGGCATCAGCAGCAGCGCGAGGCCGGCGGCGGCGCAGGTGTAGGCGTAGCGGGCGAGTCTGGTGTGGTCGCGCACGACGAGCAGTACCGCGATGAACAGCGCGATACCCAGCGCCGTCCAGATCAGCTGGAGCGGGGCGTCCGGGCGCGGCACCGCCCGGCTGGCGAGCCTGGCCCGCTCCGCCTCGGCGACGTCGAGCCGTCGCACCATGACCAGGCCGAGCCCGTTCAGCAAGGCCACGCACGGGACGATCAGCGGGTCGGCGTACGGCGCGACCCCACGCACGACCAGGTGCGCGAGCAGGAACAGCGCGCCCAGGCCGGCGCCGTAGCCCAGGGTCCCGGCGGGCAGGTGGCCGTCGACGGCCAGGCCGACGGCGGTGTACGCCAGCACGACGATGCCGAGCGCGAACGCGAGCAGCGCCAGCTCGGTGCCGCGCCGCGTGGCGGGCCCGGGCGTCGGCGCGGCCCCGGGCAGGGCGGTCGGTGTGGTCACGGGGCCAGTCCGCTGGTCTGGGTCGGGCCGGTAGGTATCGGGCCGGTCGGGGTGGGGCTGGTCGGGGTGGGGCTGGTCGGGGTGGTCCCGGTGGCCATGGCACCGGTCGGTGTCGGCCCCGGTGAGCTGGACGGGTCGCCCCTGGTCAGCCCGGGCGTTGACCTGCTGCCGGCGAGCGGTGGGGCCGGACACTCGGCACTCCCGGCCGGCGGGGCGGTGGGCATCGGGCCCGACCCGGCCGGTGGGGGCGAAAGCTCGGGCGTGGGCGTGGGCGTGGGCGTGGTCGGGGGCGCGCACCGCGCCTGGTCGTGCAGGACGGTGACGATGCGGCGGGCATCGGCCTGGCCGTCGGCGCGAATGCCGCGCTCGACCTTGCTCCGGTCGAGCTCGCTGAGGGCCCGCGTCTGGACGCCGGTGTGCTCCTGGACGGAGAACAGGTGGACGCCGGCGATCGAACCGGTGAGGCCCCGGTAGACGTTGACCTGCTGGCCGTCGCTTCCGACGTACCACTGGGACCGTACGTACGCCCAGCCGGTGCCGACGCCGCCGGCCAGCAGCGCGAGGACCGCGACGGTCAGCACCGTGGCGCGGCGTAGGTGCGGCCCGGCCCGGGCCGCCGGTCGCGGGGCGGGGACGGGAGCGCGCGGTGCCGCAGCGGCCCGGCCTGCCGCGGCTCGTCCTGCGGCGCCTGATGCGAGGTGCGGCGGAGCGGCCTGCGGCGACTCCGCGGCGGCGCCGGCAACGACCGGCACCCCGGTCGACTCGCCGTCGACGACGTCGGCGACGATCACAGTGATGTTGTCCGGTCCGCCGCCGCGTAGCGCCAGCTCGACGAGCCGCTCAGCCGCGGCCCGTGGATCTTCGTGGCCGAGCGCCGCCTGCAGGTTCTCGCGGCCGACCGGCCCGGTGAGCCCGTCGCTGCACAGCAGGTAGCGGTCGCCGGCCAGCGCCTCGCGCATGGACAGGTCGAACTGCACGTCGTCGCGGCCGTCGAGCGCCCGCAGGATCATGTTGCGCTGTGGGTGGGAGCCGGCTTGTTCGGCCGTGATCCGGCCCTGGTCGACCAGGCTCTGCACAAACGTGTCGTCGTGGGTGATCTGGGCGAGGATGCCGTCGCGCAGCAGGTAGCAGCGGGAGTCCCCGATGTGCAGCAGCCCGAGGCGGTTGCCGGTGAACAGCAGTGTGGTGAGGGTGGTGCCCATGCCGTCGAGGGTTGCGTCGCTGTCGACCATGTCGCGCAGATGCGCGTTGGCACCGACGGCGGCCTGGCGCAGGG
>JAYVYM010000084.1:0-2784 GCA_043784245.1 Frankiales bacterium | reverse complement strand
CCCGCGGCATCGAGCCCGCGGGGTTGGTCATCGGCGCGTGGTCGGCCGAGCCCGACCTGGCGGCCCGCTGCAACCTGGTCGACCTCGCTCGGCTCGGCGTCCCGCTGCTCGGGCGGGTCCCCGCGGGCGCCGGCGCGCTGACGCCGGTGGAGTTCCGCGCAGGTGCGCCCGGCTGGCTGCGCCTGCCGGGCGGGCAGTGAGACGCTGCTGTCCCCCGAGCCCCCTGGAGCCGATGTCGTGTCCCTGTCGATCGCCAGCATCCTGGCCGAGTCCGCCGTACGACATGCCGACCGTACGGCCGTCATCATGGGCGAGCTGCGGCTGTCGTACGCCGAGCTGTGGAGCCAGGCCAGGCAGTACGCCGCGGTGCTGCGCGAGCGTGGCATCGGTGAGGGCGACAAGGTGGCGCTGCTGCTGCCCAACACCCAGCACTTCCCGCTGGCCTACTACGGGGTGCTCGCGCTCGGCGCGGTCGCGGTGCCGGTGCACGCGCTGCTCAAAAGCGAGGAGATCGAGTACGTGCTGACCGACTCCGGCGCGAAGGCGCTGATCTGCGCGGCGCCGCTGCTCGGTGAGGGCAGCAAGGGCGCTGAGCTCGCCGGTGTGCCGGTGCTCGCCGTCATGGACCCGCCGGTAGGGGTGAGCGCCGATGTCGAGCGCCTCGACACCCTCGCGGCGTCGGCGACCCCGATCGAGGCCCTGGTGCTTCGCGAGGCGCAGGACACCGCCGTGGTGCTGTACACGAGCGGGACGACCGGCAAGCCCAAGGGCGCCGAGATCACCCACCTGAATGCGCTGATGAACGTCATCGCGTCCGCGACGTACTCCTTCGACATCGGCCCCGACGACGTCGTGCTTGGCTCTCTGCCGCTGTTCCACACCTTCGGCCAGACCTGCTGCATGAACACCTCGTTCTTCGTCGGTGCGGCGGTGGTCATGCTGCCGCGCTTCGATGGCCTCAAGGCCCTGCAGCTGCTGGTGGACGAGCGCTGCACGATCTTCATGGGCGTCCCGACGATGTACGTGGCCCTGGTCGCCGCCGGCAAGGCGAGTGACCTGCGGCCGGCGCTGTCGAGCGCGCTGTCGGGCGGCGCTGCGCTCCCGGAGGCGGTGCTCGAGGAGTTCGAGGAGGTCTTCGGTACCAAGGTGCTGGAGGGTTACGGCCTGACCGAGACCTCGCCGGTCGCGACGTTCAACCAGAAGAGCTTCGAGCCCAAGGCCGGCACCGTCGGCAAGACCATCTGGGGTGTCTCCGTCGAGATCGCCAAGGCCGAGGTCGACGAGCGCATCGAGCTGCTGCCGACCGGTGAGATGGGCGAGATCGTGGTGCGCGGCCACTGCGTCTTCAAGGGCTACCTCAACAACCCGGAGGCGACCGCCGCGGCGATCGTCGACGGCTGGTTCCGCACCGGCGATCTTGGTACGAAGGACGCCGAGGGCTACATCCGCATCGTCGACCGCAAGAAGGACATGGTCCTGCGCGGTGGCTACAACGTCTACCCGCGCGACGTCGAGGAGGTGCTGCTGCGCCACCCGGCCGTCGGTCAGGTCGCCGTCATCGGGCTGCCCGACCCTGCCTACGGGGAGGAGGTCTGCGCGGTCGTCGTGCTCGACCCGTCGGGCGGCGAGCTCACCGAGGACGACCTGAAGGCCTGGGCGAAGGAGCGGCTGGCGTCGTACAAGTATCCGCGTCGGGTGTTCTTCACCGATGCCTTCCCGCTCGGGCCGTCGGGCAAGGTGCTCAAGCGTGAGCTCGTGACGGCCTACTCCTGAACGCTCGCCCGGGGGTGTCGGCGGCGCGGCTGGGTGCCTCGCGGGCGGGGCTGGGTGCGGCGTTGCTGCTGGTGGCGCTGGTCGGTTGCCGCAGCGCCGACCCCGTCGTGGCCGCCCCCGACCCGTGCCCACCGACCTGCCCCGGTAGCGCGGCGCCGGTGCCTTCGCCGACCGGCAGCGACCCGCCCGAGGGCAGCGCGGCGTACGACGCCCTCGTCGTGGCGCCAGGCCCGTCTGAGCTGGCCCGAGGCGGTAACGACGTGGACGCCGCGCTCACCCAGCGCACCTTCGACGTGACGGTCCCGGCCGGCTCCCGGCTGCGTAGCCGGACGGTCTGCCAGGGGCGTACGTCGGTCACGGTCAGCATCGACCCGGCCTCGCAGGCCGAGAGCGAGCTGCCCTGCACCGAGGACGCGCCGCACGAGCTGATCGTCGAGGAGCAGGAGCGTCGGCCGACCGACACCGTCTACCGGGTCGTCGTCACCGCTCCTTCGCCTGCCCGCTGGTACGCCGTCCTGTCGGCCGTCCCGGGGGCCCCCGCGTCCTGATTGCGGTATTGCCTGCCGCTGAACTCCCCGCCCCTTCTGTGCCAGTGGGGTCCGTTCCAACGGGTGGACTGCTGGCGGCTGCCAGGACCCGCCTACCAGTGGATTGTTAAGGCACTTCAGATCCACCGTGCGGAGCTCCGCGAGGACTTTCTCCGCAGCAAGGCGGTGAACAGCAACATGACACCGGCGACCCACCCGGCCACGACCAGCAAGACGCGGAGGTCGGCGCGGTTCCCAGACTCACGGCGAGTAGGCCGAGCCCGAGGGTCGCCAGGTCACCTATGTACCGTTACCGCAGTCCTAGCGCGACGGTGAAGGGGTCCCGAAACCTGCGTGCGCTGCGAATCACCCCTTGTTCCCTCTGGGTATGCTTCGGCGTCCGCTTCCGTTGCAGAGGTGACGATGCCCACGTCCTGGCCAAGCCTCGTGATGCAAGTAACATTGCTGCTGGTAAGTTGACGTA
>JAYVYM010000083.1:0-3524 GCA_043784245.1 Frankiales bacterium | reverse complement strand
TGTCTCACCCACGCCATTGCTCTCGGGACAGCGCGTTGCCGCTTCCCCGGCGCCACTCGTAACCGTGTCGACTGGGCTGCCGGAAGTCCTCCTGCATGCCTGCGGGCATCCAGGGAGTCAGGTGCAGTTGTCCGTGGTGTACCTGGTAGTGCCGAGAGTGGCCTGCGACCTCAGCGGCGTCACTTTCGTGCACAACGGCATCCCTGTGCACGTGCCCTCGCATCGAGGGGAGAGCAGTACCGCGCACGCAGATGGCCCCGCTGGGTTCTCCAACACGTCCCTAGAGGTGGCAGCGAATGGCGACGTGACCTTCAGCTTCCGCCAGGGCTGACAAGCGGTCAGCGCGAACCGTGTAGAAGCCGCTACGTGATGTCCCGCTTACGACGTCGGCGAGTTGAAGATGCGTCGCTAGCCACTTTGGCGTGAGCGGGAAGCGGTGCCGTTCTTCACCGCGATGAGCCGGCCCTTCCCACGGCCGCTAACCGGCCTTAGCCGCGCCTTAGCCGCCGCTTCCGCTCTCACGCCTTCCGACGTGATGTGCCGCTGCCCTCGTCGTCGAAGTCAGACGGAGGCGAGGAACGTCCGCACGCGTTCCATGAGTAGCGCGGTCGCCTGTGGGTCGTACGCGTCCAGAGACGAGTCGGCGAAGAGGTGCTGGTCGCCGGGGTAGACGAACAGGTCAGCCGTCGCCGTTGCCTCAACCAGTTCGCGTGCCGCGGGAAGGTCCTCGTCGAAGAACTCGTCGCCCTCCTTGCCATGCACCTGCACCGGCACATCGACCGGCCACGTTTCCCCGAACTCCGTGACCGGGAGGCAGGAGTAGATGAGCAGCGCACCGCGGGCACCGGGCCGCGTCTGGGCGAGTCGCTGTGCCATGGTCACGCCGAAGGAGAACCCGGCGTAGACGACTCCGGCGGGCAGGTCATCGGCTGCGGCAAGGCCGCGCTCACGGATCGTGTCGAGGCCCTCCGACTTCGCGTAGGCGAATCCCTCTTCGATGCTGTCGAAGGTGCGACCGTCGAACAGGTCGGGCGTGTGCACGGTGTGCCCGGCCTGGCGCAGGTCGTCGGCGAAGGTCCGCACGCCGTCGGTCAGCCCCTGGATGTGGTGGTACAGCAGCACCTCGGCCACGCGGTCACTCCTCACAATCGACGTGCTTGGGACCGGCCACTCTAGTCGCGGTAAGTGCCGTTCTTCGAGGTCCGGCCGACGACGCCGCTGAGGTGAAGACTCGTCGTTAGCCACCTGACGTTGCCGTCCAGAAGCGCCGTTTTGGGCCAGCAGCGCGCCGCGGCGAGCCGATCGCGGCGGTCCTCGACGGGCGCGATAGCCGTCACATGGTGTCAGGTAGCGCTTCGTACCGCGTGGTGCATGTAGATCACGCCATTGCCGAACCGTCGATGGTCCAGCAGCTCGAGGTCGAGTCGTAGGCGCCGGGGTAGCGCCGGCTTACCGCCGCCCACGAGCACGGGACACAGGAGCAGCACGCACTCGTCGACAAGCCCGTGCCGGAACGCCTCCGCCCCGATGGCGGCGCCGCCGATGCTCAGGTCCGTGCTGGAGGTCTCCTTGAGCTGTCGTACCGCCTCGGGCTCGAACTGCCTCTCAATTCTTGTCCGCGCCGTCGACACCGCCTCGAGCGTTTTGGAGTAGACGACTTTGTCGGCGTCGCGCCATATCCCCGCGTATTCGCGGACGACGGCCGGCTCGGTCGTCAGCCAGTCGTCGCTCTCCCAGACGCGCATCGTCTCGTACATGCGGCGGCCGTAGAGCGATGTGCCGATGTGCCGCTCGTGCTCGTTCCAGAACGCGTGCACTTCGTCGTCAGGCACTGACCAGTCGAAGGAGCCGGTCTCGTCCTCGAGGTAGCCGTCAAGTGAGGCGTTGGCTGCGTAGATCAACTTTCCCATGAGCGCCTCCGGCCGGACTGGGACTACAGCGTGCAGCGTCACGGAGGAACCGGCAAGAGCATCGACCGTGAGATCACCGATCCTGCCGCCGCCGAGAAGAACTCGGGGTCGACACCGATCGCCGTCCCGAGGCGCCCAATCATGCCGCTGAACGCGCAACGTAGGCTCCCGCCCCGTCCAGAGGCGCCGTTCCGCCCGCCGGCGCCGCAAGCGGCCGCACCGCGCCACGCGCCCCTGCGATCCGGTGGCGACGGCGCCTTCCTCTCCGCTGTCCCGCTACCGTCACCGTGTGAGCGAGCACGTGTCGGGCGGGGTGGTGCACGAGCTTGCGGATGACCTGCGCAAGGCGCTGCTGGCAAACGCCAAAGCCTTCGACGCCTGGAAGGACATCACGCCTGTCGCCCGCAACGAGTTCATCTGTTGGATCGAAGATGCCAAGCAGGAGACGACACGAGCCCGCCGTGTTCGCCGCACCCAGGAGGAGCTGGAGGAAGGGCAACGTCGGCCCTGCTGCTGGCCCGGGTGCATGCACCGCGACCGCACCGGTAGACCGTAGGTATCGGACCTGCTTGATGTTGCCCTTGGGCGCTACCGTCTTAGGGGTGGTGCCCAGGGCGTTGCTCACTTGGCTGCTGGACAGCGACCCGAGCTTGCGCTGGCAGGTCGAGCGCGACCTGGCGGGTGGGCCCGAGGACGTGTGGCGGGCCACGCGTTCCCGTGTCGCGGTGGAGGGCTTCGGCGCGCAGCTGCTTTCCCACCAGGACGAGGATGGCCAGTGGGCGGGAGGGGCTTACTTCCCGGCTGACGCAACGAAGGACGAGCCGGGGCAGCCCTGGACCGCGACCACTTGGTCGCTCAACGCGCTGCGCGAATGGGGCGTCGAGGCCGCCGCGCTGCGTCCGGACGCAGCCGGCCTGCTGGCGCGCAATGCGCGCTGGGAGTACGACGACCTGCCGTACTGGGGAGGCGAGGTCGACGCGTGCATCAACGCGTACACGCTTGCCAACGGAGGGTGGCTCGGGGCCGACGTGTCGACGATCGTCGACTGGTTCGTCGAGCACCGGCTCCCCGACGGGGGGTGGAACTGCATGTGGGTGGAGGGCTCGCGACGATCGTCCTTCCACTCCACGCTGAACAGCCTGATCGGCATCCTCGATCACGAGACGCGCACGGGCGGCTCGCCAGCGCTCAGGGAGGCGCGGCATCACGGGGAGCAGTACCTCCTCGAACGTGCCCTGATGCAGAGCCTGAGTACGGGGGAGGTTCACGCGCCGTGGGCGACGCACTTCGCCTACCCCTACCGGTGGTTCTACAGCGTGCTGCGAGCGACGGACTACTTCCGCAGCGCCTCCCTGCACGACGGTCACCGTCCGGACGATCGCCTGGCCGAGGCGGTCGAGCACATCCGCGCCGCACTGGATGCCGACGGGACCTGGCACCAACAGCTGCGCCACGAGGGCCGCACCTGGTTCGAGGTCGACAGCGGTCCGGGCGAGCCCTCGAGGTGGCTCACCTTCCACGCCCTGCGCGTGCTCATCTGGTGGGACGCACAGCGGAGGAGCTAGCCGGAGGGCGTCCCGACGCACTGGCGAGAAGCGACCAGAAGCGCCGCTC
>JAYVYM010000082.1:0-4335 GCA_043784245.1 Frankiales bacterium | reverse complement strand
TTTCACGCCTGGGCGGGGGAGGCGACATGAGGGCACGTCACTGGAGTGAGCTGAGCGACCGGCAGCAAACGGCGCTTCTCGTGACCGCGTCGGTGTATCGGCGGCGGACGTCCCGTCGGGGGCACACCGTGCGACGCAGACCCGGGCCTGCTGCTCGTTGGGAGCAGCACCTGCAGGCAACCTAGACAGCCGCTGTGGTGCCAGAGCAGACCCTGCCAACTACTGACCTGACTGCGCTAGGAGAAGATCCGCCGTGACCCGTGCGACCCCGCTTCCGTACACCGACGACCTGGAGGTGATCGACCCCGACGAGGACGCGGTCATCGCCGAGACGGTGGTCCGCATGACGCACCTGATGCAGGTGGCGTTCGAGCAGCACCGGCACGCGACGTCGGCTACGCACGCCAAGACCCACGGTGTCGTGACCGGGCGCCTGCAGGTGCTGGAGGGCCTGCCGCCGGAGCTGGCGCAGGGGTTGTTCGCCCAGCCGGGCGGCTACGACGTGGTGGTGCGCTTCGCGAGCGAGCCCGGGACGCTGGAGCCCGACACCGTCCAGCGCGCTCGCGGCGTGGCCCTCAAGGTGTTGTCGGTGCCGGGGGAGGTGCTGCGTCAGGGCTGGACCAGCCAGGACCTGCTGTTCAACGCCTGGCCGGTGATCCCGCAGGGCGACGCCGCCAGCTTCCTCAACCTGATCCGCACCCGCGACACGGGCCCCGGCGCGATGGCCGGCCCGCCGCCGCGGCCGCTGACCGACAAGGACCTGCTGTTCGACCGCACCCCCAACGTCCACCCGCTCGGGGTCACCCACTACAGCCAGGGCGCGTTCCGCTACGGCAAGTACGTGGCCAAGTTCGGGTTCGTGCCGGTCGGGGCCGCTCAACTCGCCCTGGCCGCGCGGACGGTGCCGGACAACGCCGCCCCCGGGGTGCTCCGGGACTGGGTCGCCGAGCACTTCGCCGGGAGCGGCGCGTCCTATGAGCTGCGGGTGCAGTTGTGCACCGACCTGGCCAGGATGCCCATCGAGGACGCCTCGGTGGAGTGGCCCCAAGAGCTCAGCCCCTACCGCGCCGTCGCCCGCGTGAACCTGCCGCCGCAGGACAGCTTCACCGCCGCCCGACGGGTCTTCGCCGAGGACGTCCTGAGCTGGCGGCCGTGGAACGGACTGGTCGCGCACCGCCCGCTCGGTTCGATCAACCGCCTGCGGCGGCGGGGCTATGAGGAGCTCGGGGCGCGTCGCCACGAGATGAACGCCGTCGCCGAGCGCGACCCCACCTCACTCGCCGACCTACCGGCCTGAGCCGGGGAGCCCCGCAGGGCCCCGTTGCACGTCCAGGAGTGACACACCCCGCCCGCCTCGAACCGTTGGAGAGCCATGCCTGACACCGCGCGACCGCTGGCCGGTAGAACTGCCCTGGTCACCGGGGCCTCCTCGGGCATCGGGGAGGCCACCGCGCTGGCGCTCGCCGAGGCCGGCGCGGACATCGCGGTCGGTGCGCGCCGCGCCGACCGGCTCGAGGACCTCGCCAAGAGGCTCACCGAGCACCGGGTCCGCGCGGTGACGGTCGACCTGGACGTCACCGACGAGCAGGCCTGCCGGGCCGCTGTCGACAAGACCGTCTCCGAGCTCGGCCGAATCGACATCCTCGTCAACGCCGCCGGCCTGATGCTCCTCGGCCCGATCGTCGGGGCCGACACCGAGGACTGGCGGCGCAGCATGTCCACCAACGTCCTCGGCCTCATGTACATGACGCACGCCACCGTCCCGCACCTGGTCGAGCAGGGCTCAGGCGACATCGTCAACATCTCCAGCGTCGCCGGCCGCGTCGCCCGCAAGGGAGCCGGCGTCTACAACGCCAGCAAGTGGGCGGTCAACGCGTTCAGCGAGTCACTGCGGCAGGAGGTGACCCAGCAAGGGGTGCGGATCTCGCTCGTCGAGCCGGGCGCCGTCGACACCGAGCTCAACGACCACATCACCAACGAACAGGCGAAGAAGACCTCCAAGGACACCTACGCCGCGATGAGGTCCCTCCAAGCCCACGACGTCGCCCGCGCGATTGTCTATGTCGTCACCCAACCCGACCATGTCGCCGTCAACGAAGTACTCGTACGGCCCACCGACCAGACACAGCCCTAGACGCAGCCCCTCGAGCACCTGCCCACCGACCAGGTCAACCTGCACTACGAGACCGGCCACGTGGTCCTGCCCGAGGACGGCTTCGGCCTCGACGACGTGGCCGCGACCCCGGTAGCCACGCTGTCGCCCGTCCGGGGCCGGCCGAGCAGGTCGTTGTCGAACAGGCTGCGCGAGCTGATGTTGACGCCACCTGCACCGGCTCTGGCGCGCAGCCACGCGGCAGACGGTCGGGTCGCCTCCAGCACCGGGACGTTCGCCGGCCCGACGGCGGGCGTGGGACACCGCGAGGGTTTACCTGAATCTTCGGCATCGCCCCGGCCTGACATCGCGCCCCGTCCAGCCGAAGCGTCGTAACCACGTCGCGGCAGGCCCAAGATCGTCCCGCAGAGTGATCGTCTACCGGGACGACTGCTGCAGCACGGGGTCACCAAAGCGCTCCCGGGCAGCCTGCTTAGTCACGCCGAGAACGGCTGCGATCTGCGTCCAGGTGCGGCCGTTGCCGCGTGCCGCGGCAACGTGCTCCGCGAGCGTCAGGTTGCTAGCGGCGACGGCGCGCAGCGCATCTCCGATGGCCTGCAGGTCTCGGCCGTCCGAATCCGGCGAGGCGAGTGCCGCCGGGTCCAGGGTGTCGAGCCAGGCCTCGGTGTCGGCCAGCGCCTTCTGCAATTGCGCGCGGGTACGGGGCATCTTCATCACCTCAAGTAATCGTAGAACTTCGGCCGCAGCGACATCGCGTGGATCACCACGGGGTCCTCCTCGGGATCGTCGTCTAGGGCCACGACTTCCAGCAGACGACCGGAACGGTCCGCCGCGATGACCAGGTCTCTCTCGGGGCCCGAGACGACGCGAAGTGGGTTTCGTAGGGCGTGCAGGATGTCTTCGTCTAAAACGCCGTGCTTGCGCGCACTGTCCGCGATCTGCACCTGGACAAGGTCCAGCCCTGTCTACTCGCCGCGTCAAGGCCGCCTTGTCGTCCACTCGTCCCCGCAAGCCGATCGTCGAGCGGGAACGGCGCTGAGCCGGAGGTCGGAACGAGGTGCAGCTGCACCCGACGGTGCTTGGTCAGCCACTCCCGGCCGTTCGGGTGTGGCCGCGCCACCGTTCGCGGCGAAAGCAGAGGGCGAGGGGAAGAGCCGCTGCTGACCGGAGCAGTCGACGGCAGGCAACAACGACGGGCTGGGGGTGCGCCAGCGATAAGGCCGGGGCAAGGTCGGGCCGGGGCAAGGTCGGTCGCGGCGAGTGTGGAACCGTCACTTGGGGTCGCGCCGGGCGAACAGGACCACGCCGGCTGTCACGATGAGCGCGGTCACGGCGCCCAGGAGCAGCCCACCGTGCAGGTTACTGACGACGAGTTCTCGCCCGGTGGACTGGTAGAAGCCGCGGGCGTCGACGAACCCCTCATTGAGGAAGATCTTTTGGCCGCCGTGGGCGACCAGGGCGCTGGCGCTGTCGCTCAGCAGCCACGGCTGCCAGGCCGGCCGCACCGCTCGGATGACGTTCTCCACGATCGCGAAGTAGACGAAGCCGGCGCCGAACGCTGCCGCGGTGTTGCGAACCAGGTTCGCCACCGCGAACCCGAACAGCCCGACGAGCACGACCAGCAGCACCCCGCGGCCGGACGTAGCCGCAAGCTGCGCCCACAGGCGAGCCGGGGTGGCGGTGGTGCCGCGCAGGCCGGCCAGGACGCGGGCGGCGAGCAGCCACGCGCCCTGCGCGGCGACCCCGAGCACGGCGGTCACGCTGGCCAAGATGGTCAGCTTGACGGCCATCACCCAGTAGCGGCGGGGCTCCCAGAACAGCAGCGCCACCATCGACCGGCTGGACCACTCGGCGCCGACGTAGGAACGCCGCTTCCAGGTCGACGGCGACCGGGCTCAGCTCGCGTACCCAGTGTCCGTGCTCGGCGAGCAGCCGACCGAGCTCGTCGCTAAGGGCCTGACAGCGCGGCAGGTCGCTAAGCGCCTGGTGCTGAGTCATCGCACCGTGGAAAACCACGTCCAGAACACGCTCACCAAACTCGCCCTGCACAACCGGGCGCAGCTGGTCCGGTACGCCGTCGAGCAGGGCCTGGCCGACTGAGCCTGGCCCCGGCGACGCCGATGGGTGTGTGCCGGGGGTGGTTGCGCCGGGGCCGGTCGGGCGCCGGTGGTGTCCGCAGCAGTCGCGGGTTGGTCGTGGCGGTGGATCTGCTGGTGGCCGAG
>JAYVYM010000081.1:0-7188 GCA_043784245.1 Frankiales bacterium | reverse complement strand
GTCGTGGACGCCCTGCGCGCCGTGGCCGGCGTGCAGATCGGCAAGGTCAGCGACCGGACCTTCCTGCTGCACCTCGGCGGCAAGATCGAGGTGCGCTCAAAGGTGCCGCTGCGCAACCGGGACGACCTGTCGATGGCGTACACGCCGGGGGTGGCGCGGGTCTGCCTGGCGATCGCCGCGCACCCCGAGGACGCCCGGCGGCTGACCATCAAGCGCAACACGGTCGCGGTCGTCACCGACGGCTCGGCGGTGCTCGGGCTGGGCAACCTCGGGCCGGCGGCGGCGATGCCCGTCATGGAGGGCAAGGCCGCGCTGTTCAAGCGGTTCGCCGACATCGACGCCTGGCCGATCTGCCTGGACACCCAGGACGTCGACGAGATCGTCCGTACGGTGCAGCTGATCGCACCCGGCTTCGGCGGCATCAACCTCGAGGACATCGCCGCCCCGCGCTGCTTCGAGGTCGAGCGGCGGCTGCGCGACCTGCTCGACATCCCGGTCTTCCACGACGACCAGCACGGCACCGCCATCGTGGTCCTCGCGGCGCTGACCAACGCGTTGCGGGTCGTCGGCAAGCAGCTCGAGCAGGTACGGATCGTGCTGTCCGGGGCAGGCGCGGCGGGCTCGGCGATCGCCCGCCTGCTGCTGGCCTCCGGCGCGCGACGGCTCGTCGTGTGCGATATCGGCGGGGTCGTCCACCCGGGGCGCCCAGGCCTGGACCCCGACCGCGTCTGGCTGGCCGACCACACCGACCCGGACGGGCTCACCGGGTCGCTACGCGAGGCCCTGGTCGGGGCCGACGTCTTCATCGGCGTCAGCGCGCCCGGGATACTGACCGGCGACGACATCGCGACGATGGCGGCCGGGGCCGTCGTGTTCGCGCTGGCCAACCCCGACCCCGAGGTCGACCCTGCACAGGCCCGCCGGACCGCGGCGGTCGTGGCGACCGGACGTAGCGACGAACCCAACCAGATCAACAATGTCCTGGTGTTCCCGGGCGTGTTCCGCGGCCTGCTCGACGCGGGCGCCCGGCACGTCGACCTCAGCATGGAGGCGGCAGCGGCCCGCGCCCTCGCCGACGTCGTCACGCCCTCGGAGCTGAACGCCGCGTACATCGTCCCGAGCGTCTTTGACCCAGCGGTGACCAAGGCCGTCGCTGCGGCGGTCCGGGCTGCCGCGACGCCGGCCTGACCGGACCCGGGCTCCCCTTGGGGAGTGCACCTCAAGCGGCTCAGGGCGGTGCGTCGCCACGCTCGCTCTCCTGTGCCACGAGCGCCTCGCGGTCCTTGAGCCGGTCCAGCCCGCGCAGCGCCTGCGTCATCCGGAAGTTGCCCGCCAGCCGATGCTGGTTGCGGTCCAGGAACGCCCAGTAGCCGGCGGTGAACGGGCAGGCCTTCGGCCCGATCCGCACCTTCGGGTCGTACACGCACGGCTTGCAGTAGTCGCTCATCCGGTTGATGTACGCACCGCCGGCGGCGTACGGCTTGGTGGTCATCAGGCCGCCGTCGGCGTGCTGGCTCATCCCGGTGACGTTGGGCAGCATCACCCAGTCGTAGCCGTCCACGAAGACCTCGTGGAACCAGTCGGTGACCTGGGCGGGGTCCCAGCCGCGCTGCATCGCGTAGTTGCCCAGCACCATCAGCCGGGGGATGTGGTGCAGCCAGCCACGCTCGCGCAGGTCGCGCAGCACGCTGGACAGGCAGTTCGCCGTGACCTCGCCGGCGGCGTCCAGGCTGGCGAACCACTCGGGCAGCTGCGCGGTCGCCTGCAGGGCGTTGCGGCCGCGGTAGTCGCGAGGCAGGTGCCAGTACAGCGACCAGATGTACTCCCGCCAGCCGATCACCTGCCGGACGTAGCCCTCGACGCTGTTGAGCGGGGCGGCACCGTCCCGGTAGGCCTGCTCGGCGGCGTGCGCGCACTCCAGCGGTCGCAGCAGCCCAAGGTTCATCGCGGGTGACAGCGCGCTGTGCGACATCCACGGGTCAGCAGCCAGCATGGCGTCCTCGTACGGCCCGAAGTCGGCCAGCCGGTGCGCCACGAAATGCTTCAGCGCGGCCTCGGCCTCCGTGCGCGTGACGGCCGCCCACCTCGGGCCGTCGTCTCCCACGAACTCGGCCACCCCGTCGCGCTGCCAGCGGTCCAGGTCCTCGTGGACCTGCGCGTCGATCTCGTCCTCGACCGGCCACCAGGGCTCGGGCACCCCCAGGGTCGGCCGCTTCGGCGCCGGCTCGCGGTTGTCGTGGTCCAGGTTCCACTGCCCGCCGGCCGGCTCGCCGCCGTCCATCAGCAGGTCGAAGCGCTGCCGCTGCCAGCGGTAGAAGTCCTCCATGAGCAGCCGCTTGCGACCCTTGACCCAGCCGGCGAACTCCTCGCGGGTGGTGACGAAGCCCCGGCCGTCCGGCACCACCTGCAGGCCGCGTTCGCGGACGAAGCGGTCGGCCCCCCACGAAGTGGGTTGTACGACGGACAGCTCGCCGTCGACCTGCTCCAGCGCCTGGTCGTAGGTGTCGACCTGCAGGAAGATCGCCTGATCCCCGAGCTCGGCGGCCCGGTGCCGCAGCCCGGAGAGCAGCAGGTGCGCCTTCGCCCGGTGGAACCGCCGGCGCCGGAACACCGCGCGCGACTCGACCAGCAGGACCGGCTGTCCGGGGGTGTCGAGGAACTGCGGGCCTAGCTGGTCGGCGAACAGCCAGCGGGTCGTCGTCATCCCCGCAGCCTGCCCGGGCCGCCCGCCGTCGGCACCTCGGGGCCGGCGCGCCGTGCGCGGGCCGACAGTTCCGTGCAAGACAGCACGCATCCGACCCCGCTGAATCTGACGGGGAGCCCTCGCCCGGCTTGTGCCCGCGAACACGCCGCACGCGCTGCGAGGAAGCTGCGCTGACCCGGCTACGCGGGCAGCGTGTCCAGCACCTCGATGAACTCGATCGGCGGGGACAGCGACGCCGGGGTGCCGGGCAGCAACGTCAGCACTGCGTCCCGCCACCACCACAGGTCCGGCGACAAGGCCCCGGGGCCGGCGGTCCACAGCGCGTCAGCGTTCGCGAGCAGGGCCTGCGCGGCGTCCAGGACCTGGCCGCGGCTGAGCATCGGCGCGCACAGCACGAGATGACGGGTGGGCAGCGCGACGAGCAGGCCCGCGACCGGTACGTCGACGTAGGTCGCCAGCCAGCTGACGTGGGTGGCCGTGAAGGCCGAGGGCGACTCCAGGGCCAGGACGTCCACGCCGCCGAGGTCGAGCATCCTGCGGGTGAGCAAGCCGTCGGCAAGCACCTGCTCGCGTGCCAGGTCGAGCAGCTCGGCCACCGGTGAGCCCCAGTCGGCGACGGCGGCCGGCGGGATCGTCCGGACGGCGCCGGCGACGTCCGCGACCAGCACCTCCACGAGCCCGGCGGCCAGCGGCCTGCGTACGACGTCGTCGGTCAGCAACGCACCCTCGGTGTAGACGCGGGCCCGCAGCAGTGGCCGCACGGCGACCTCGTCGGACAGGTCCACGATGACTTCCAGTGAGCGGGCCAGGCCCTGCAGCGCGTCCATCACGACGACCGGCCACTTCGGGATCGTCTCCAGCAGGCAGGCCGCGCGGACGTCGGCCAGCGCGACGGTGCCGGTGACCCGCCCGCGCAGCACGACCACCTCGCCGTCGAACGACACGACGGTCAGGCCGAGCCGCATGCAGGCCTCGCGCACCGCGCCCGCAAACTCCTCGTCCGGGTCGCGGGCCCGTCGCCCGCGCCACGGGCTCAGTTGACCAGCCGGTCGCGGCCGGCCCAGTACTGCTGCCGCAGCTTGAACTTCTGCACCTTGCCGGTGGCGGTGCGGGGGATCAGCTCGCGGAACTCGATACTGGTCGGCGCCTTGTACCCCGCCAGCCGCGACTTGCAGTGCCCGATCAGCTCGGCCTCGTCCGCGGTGCCGCCCTCGACGAGCACGACCAGCGCCTTGATGGTCTCGCCCCACCGGTCGTCCGGGACACCGATGACCGCGACCTCCGCGACCGCCGGATGGCTGAACAGGCAGTCCTCGACCTCGATCGACGACACGTTCTCGCCGCCGGTGATGATGACATCCTTCTTGCGGTCCTTGATCGAGAGGTAGCCCTCGTCGTCGATTTCGCCGCCGTCGCCGGTGTGGAACCAGCCGTCCTCCAGCGCAGCGTCGGTGGCGTCCGGCTGCTCCCAGTAGCCCTGCATGATGACGTTGCTACGAACAAGCACTTCGCCGTCTGGTGAGATAGCGATCTTGCAGCCGATCGCGGGCATCCCTGCGCGGGCCAGCCGCTTCGCGCTCTGTTCGGCCGGTAGCGCGTCCTCCTCGGCGCGCCGCCGGTTGACGGTCAGCAGCGGCGAGGTCTCGGTGAGGCCGTAGATCTGGGTGAACTCCCAGCCGAGCTCGGCCTCGACCCGGGCGATCACCCGGCTGGGCGGCGGTGCGCCGGCGCAGATCACCCGTACCTGGTCGCGCCCCGGCACCTCGCCCTCCCAGGTCGGCAACGCCTCGAGGACGGCGGAGACGACGGCGGGCGCGCAGCACATGACGGTGACGCCGTAACGCTGGACCCGGCGCAGGATGTCTGCTCCGTCGATCTTGCGGATGACGACCTGCGGCACGCCCATGCCGGCCATCGCGAACGGCATCCCCCACCCGTTGCAGTGGAACATCGGCAGTGTGTGCAGGTAGACGTCACGGTCGCTCACCCCGGCGTGCAGCGCGAAGGTGACCGCGTTGGTCCAGATGTTGCGGTGCGTGATCTGCACGCCCTTGGGACGGGCGGTCGTCCCGCTGGTGTAGTTGATCGTCGCGGTCGCGTTCTCATCGGGCTCCCAGGCGACCGGCATGGTGCCCGGCCGCAGCAGCGCCGCGTCGGACTCCTTGCCGAGCACGTACCGGTGCCTCGCCGTGACGCTGGACAGCGCCTCGTCGACCTCCGGGTCGACCAGCAGCAGCGAGGCCCCGCTGTGCTCGACGATGTAGGCCACCTCGCTGCGGCTGAGTCGGAAGTTGACCGGTACGACGATCCGCCCGCTCGCCGTCCCGCCGAGAAGCAGCTCCAGCAGACGCGCGGAGTTCTGGCTGACGACGGCGACCCGCTCGCCGACACCGACCCCCAGCTCGTCGAGGCCGGCGGCCAGGGACGCGGCCCGGTCGGCGAGGTCGGCGTAGGTCAGCGAGCCGAGCCCGCCGTCCTGGAACGGCTCCGGCTCGTCGACGACCCCGGTACGCCGGCCGTAGCAGAAGGCGGCGCGGTCCAGGAAGTCGGATGTGACGAGCGGCACTCTCATGGGCGGAGGCTACGACGCCCGTGCAGGGAGCACCAGCGACCCCGCACGGGTCTAACGTCGCCGACGTGGACATCGGCTACCCCCCGCCGCGACGCGCGCAGCTCGCTGACCGGCTCGGCCGGTAACGCCGTGGACCTCGGGCTGGCCGGGCGGGTCTTCGTGGTCAGCGGCGGCTCCCGCGGCCTGGGCCAAGCCGTCCGGGCCGCCGCGGACCGGCTCGGCGCGGTCGGCGTGGGCGGGCCACCGACGGGCAGTGCGCTGGGGTTGTCCGACGAGCAGTGGCGCGGCGCCTTCGACAGCGTGTTCCTCGGCACCGTACGACTGTGTCGCGCCGTCGTCGGGGCGCTACCGGAGCAGGGTGGCGCGATCGCGCTCGTCCTGTTGACGAGCGCCAAGAACCCGACACGGGGGCTGGCCGCGAGCAACGGCCGGCGCCCGGGGCTGGCGATGCTGGCCAAGACGATGGCCGACGAGCTCGGCTCGCACGGCGTACGCGTCAACGGCGTGCTGCCCGGCCGCATCTCGACCGACCGCATCCGCAGCCTGGACGCCGGCCGCTCCGCCGCCGACCTGCTGGAACGGTCCCGGGACATCCCGCTTGGCCGTGACGGCGATCCGGCCGAGTTCGGCCGGGTGGCGGCGTTCCTGCTGAGCCCCGCTGCCTCCTCCGTCACTGGCGCGATGGTGCCCGTCGACGGCGGCTCGCTGCGGGCGCTGTGAATCACGGGAAGCCGGCGGCCGGTGTGTGGTTCGCCATGCAGGGCGGTGCCGGGCCATGATGGACCCGTGAGCGGTGCGTGGACGACAGGCGTCGTCCTGCTGGTGTGGGTGGCGCTGGGGATCCCGGTCTCCCTGGTCGCCGGCCGGCTGCTGGCCCGCAACAACGATCGCTACCCCGTGGTGCTGCCGCGGCAGCGCACCGGCCCGGCGCACCTGCAGCTTGTCGATGGGGCTCCGCGACGTGCCGCCCGAGGCCTGACCGTGATCGCAGCGCTGGCCGTCGTCAGCACCGGGAGCGTGACGGCAGCAGCCGCGATGGGCAGCCTGCCGAGCTCGGCGCAGGGCGCAGCAGCGGCGGTCGTCAAGGCCATCTCGCCCTTTGAGATTCCGTCGGGTGTGCAGGCTGCCGCTCCCGCTTCCAAGCCGCAGCCGCCGGCCGTCGCGCGGACGGCACCGGGGCACCCATCGGCCGCCAGCGTCGCACCGGTCACCCCGTCGACCGCGGCCCCGACGGCCGCCCCCCCGATGTCGGGGCCGATGCCGGCGGCCATGCCGGTGCCGGTTCCGCCGGCCGAGCCGCTGACGGGAAACACGCAGCCGACTCCCACCGCGACGCAGAAGCCGCTGCCGGCCCCGCCGACCCTGGCTCCGAGTCAGGCCCCCAGCCCAGCGCCTGCGCAGACCCCGGCGCCCCCGCCGATCGTGACACCGACGCAGGTACCGGCCGACACACCCTCGCCGACGTACACCGCACCGGCGGCGTCCCCGACCGTCGGCAACACGTTGCCGGCCCCGACGCCCGCACCGACCGCACCGGTACCCGCGCCGACGCCGACCCCCTGACGCCCAACCCCGGACGTCGCGGTCGGTTGTTCGCCCTCAGTCGACGGCGGGTTCGAGAGGGGCCTGGCGTTCGAACTGCGTGCGGTAGAGCTCGGCGTACAACCCGTCGGCGGCGAGCAGCTCGTCGTGCCGACCGTGCTCGACGACCCGGCCCGCGTCGAGCACCAGGATCTGGTCGGCCTCACGCACGGTGGACAGCCGGTGCGCGATGACGATGGATGTACGGCCGCTGAGCGCGGTCTTGAGGGCCTTCTGCACGGCCGCCTCGGACTCGGAGTCCAGGTGCGCAGTCGCCTCGTCGAGCACCACCACGCCGGGCGCCTTGAGCAGCAGCCGGGCGATCGCCATC
>JAYVYM010000080.1:0-9935 GCA_043784245.1 Frankiales bacterium | reverse complement strand
CGTGGTCGTCAGCGTCCGGCGGACCCATCTGCTCACCGCCGCCCGGGGCCGACGGCGCCTGCACCGAAGCTCGAGGACCGCGGGCCGGCGGGGTCGGGCACCGCGAGGCGCTCCAGCCACCGGCGGTAGTCAGCGACCTCCTCCGCGCGCTGAGCCGCGTCCCAGCCCAGGTGGGTGCCGAGCACGGCGGCGGTGTCGTCCACCACCTCGAGCCCGTGACCCGGCTCGAAGGCCAGCAGCACCCGCCGGGCGAGCACGTCGGTCAGGGTGACCGCGAGGTCCACCTGGACCGCGAACACCAGCTCCGCAGCGAGCAGCCCGGACGGTCCGTGCACCACCCGTGCCAGCTCGGGCGAGCCGGCCGCCAGCGCGAGCACCGCCCCGGACCGGGTGCCGTAGAACTGCTCGAGCCGGCGCCGCGTCGCTGCCGGCAGGCCGTCCGCGGAGTGCAGCGCGCTCGGGGCCGGTCGCGCGCCGGGCAGCAGCCGGTCCTTCGTGGAGCAGCGGGGGGACTTGCGACCGAGCCGTCGGAAGGCGTCGTCGACCGCGTCCTGCGCGAGCTGCCGGTAGGTCGTGAGCTTGCCCCCCACGACCGAGACCAGCCCCGGGAGGCCGTCTGCAGCATGGTCGTGGAGCTGGTGGGATCGCGGCACGGACGACTCGGCCTTGTCGGGGGCGTACGGCAGCGGGCGCACCCCGCTGTAGGTGTAAAGGACGTCGTCGAGGGTCAGGTGCGCCTGCGGCATCAGCGTGTTGACCTCCTCCAGGAGGTACTCCGCCTCGCCGACGTCACAGCGCGCCTCGCCCGGGTCCTGCTCGAACCGGACGTCGGTGGTGCCGATGAGGTAGCGGCCGATCCACGGGATCACCAGGACGAGCCGCCCGTCGCGCTGCGACTCGTAGTAGACGACGTCGTCCGGCGCACCCGGGAAGGGGTCGACGATGAGGTGGCTGCCCTTCGTGCCCCCGTTGAGCCGGGGCTGCGGCCGGCCTGCGCCGTCGACCCAGCCGTCGATCCACGGGCCCGCGACGTTGAGGACGACGCCCGCCCGCGACTCGCCCTGCTCCCCGGTGCGCACGTCCGTCCAGCGCACGCCGACCACGCGGTCACCCTCCAGCAGCGGAGCGTCGACGCGCGTGTGGGTGCGGATCTGCGCCCCGTTGTCCCGGGCGTCCACGGCGATCTCGACGCAGAGCCGTTCCGCAAGCTCCACCTGCCCGTCGTAGAACACCGCTGCGCCGGTCATGCCGACCGTCGCCATGCCCCGGAAGCGGGCGATCGCCTGGTCGGCCGTCAAAATGCGGTGCCGCGGCGGCGACTTGTCCCACGACAGCGCGTCGTAGATGATCATGCCGACCCGCACCAGCCAGGACGGGCGGCGGTTGCGTCGGTAGAAGGGGATCATCAGGGGCACGGGCTTGACGAGGTGCGGCACCAGCCGGAACAGCCGCTCGCGCTCGCGCAGCGACTCGCGGACCAGACGCACGTCGTACTGCTCGAGGTAGCGCAGGCCGCCGTGCACCAGGCGCCCCGACCAGGCGGACACCCCGCTGCAGATGTCGTCCTGCTCGAGCAGGAGCACGCGCAGCATGCGCAGCGCGGCGTCCTGCGCCACCCCCACCCCGTTGATGCCCGCACCGACCACGAGCAGGTCGTACGGCTGAAGCAGTTCCTTGGCCGTCGTCATCTGCTACCCGGCGTCCTCGATGACGGCCACCGCGGTGCGGACCTCGACGGTCTCGCCCTCGGGGACGAGGATCTCCACCAGCGTGCCGGCGGTCGGCGCCTCGAGGGTCTCCTCGACCTTCTCCGCCTCCACCTCAGCCAGCGCCTCGTCCTCCTTCACGGTGTCACCGACCGCCTTGAGCCAGCTGGTGATCGTGCCCTCGCTCATGCCCATGCCCCACTGGGGAAGGAGCACCTCGACTCGTGCCATGTCTGTCCTCTCCGTGTCGTTGGGGCGGTGGCTCTGTGGTCGCTGTCGAGCGGCAGCCATGGTGCGTGCTGCGTCAGCGATCACGAGGGCGTCACGGGCATCGGTCTTGCCCTCGCCCGGGTAGCGGTCGGTGATCCGGCAGATCGCCAGTCCGGGAAGGTAGGCCACGTCGATGGCCAGCCAGCGAAGGCGCGACCGCGCGCGCGTGGTGCCCGCACGTGTCTCGTCGAGGCCGCAACACATGTCGTATCTGGTGGCGTCGAGCTTGTCGGATTCAGACAACACCCCCAGATCATGCGTACGACAGGCACAAAGTCATACCGATGACGGTGGCCTGAACCCTCGCTGGGCTGGCAAGAAGGCAACGGGGGTCAGCGGGGGGCGAGCCGGGCCGGCTCGCCGTCGTGCGACGCCGCCAACAGGTCGAGCGGCCGGGCGCCGACCAGCCGGCGGACCGCGTCGGCGATGCCCTTGCGCTCGGGGTACATCTGCTTCTCCAGCGCCGGGCTGAAGGGGATCTGCATGTCCGGGGTGGTGATCCGCACGATCGGGGCCGTCAGCGAGTCGAACGCGTGCTCGGCCACGAGCGCGGAGATCTCGCTGGCGGCGCCGCACGTGCGGTGCGCCGGGTCGGCGACGACCAGCCGACCGGTCTTGCGCACCGAGGCGAGGATGCCCTCCACGTCGAGGGGCACCAGCGTGCGCGGGTCGAACACCTCGACAGAGATGCCCTCCTCGGCGAGAGCGTCGGCGGCGGCGGCCGCCTCGACCACCGCGTTGCTCACCGCGACGATGGTCACGTCGCTGCCCTCGCGGACCGTCCGGCCGACGCCCAGCGGGATGCGGTAGTCCTCCTCGGGGACCTCCTCCTTCATGCCCCACAGCAGGCACGCCTCGAAGCTGAGGACGGGGTCGTCGGAGTCGATCGCGGAGCGGAGCAGCCCCTTGGCGTCGGCCGGGCTGGCCGGCGCGATGATCTTGAGCCCGGGCACGTTCATGAACATGGGGTAGGGCCGGTCCGAGTGGTGCGCCCCGGTGTTGAGGCCGTAGAACATGGCCGACCGGAACACCACCGGCATCGAGGCCTGGCCGCCGAACATGTACCGGTTCTTGGCCACCTGGTTAACGAACTGGTCCATCGCCATGTAGAGGAAGCTCGAGTACGACAGGTCGACAATCGGCCGCAGGCCGGTCATGGCCGCTCCCGCGGCCGCGCCGACGATGACCTCCTCGGAGATCGGCGTGTTGCGGACCCGGTTGGTCCCGTAGCGCTGGACGAAGTCGCCCTCGCTGGCGCGGGCCTTGCCCGTGCCGCCGGTCGTGCCGTAGACGTTGGCCTCGACGTCCTCGCCGATGATGACGACGCGCTCGTCGGCATCCATGGCCTCGCGCTGGGCCGCGCCGATGGCGCCGAGGTAGCTCATGACCGTCATGTGCGGGCTCCCACGGGTGCGTCGGTGTAAAGGTCGTCGAAGGCGACGGATGGAGCCGGGTAGGGGCTGTTGTCGGTGAAGCGGACGGCCTCGTCGACCTCCGCCAGCACCTGCGCCTCAAGCCCGTCGAGCTCCTCCTCGCTGGCGACGCCGCGGGCGGCGAGCTCATGGCGGAAGAGCACGACCGGGTCGAGCTCGAGGTAGCGCTCACGCTCGGCCGCGTCGCGGTAGTCGACGCCGAGGCGCAGCCCCTCGGAGTGCTCGCGGAAGCGGTAGGTGACCACCTCGACGAGCGTCGGTCCACCGCCGCTGCGCGCCCGGTCGACCGCCTCCCGCACGGCCTCGTAGACCACGAGGACCTGCTGCCCGTCCTCGACCCGCACACCGGGCATGCCGAAGCCGGCCGCGCGGTCCGCGATGACGCCCGAGGTCACGGTGTGCGCCGGTGTCGACAGCGCGTACTGGTTGTTCTCACAGAGGAAGACCATGGGCAGCTGCCAGGCGCCCGAGAGGTTCATCGCCTCGTACAGGCAGCCCTGGTTGGCCGCGCCGTCGCCGAAGAAGGCCAGCGCGACCCGGCCGTTGCCGAGCACCTTCGACGACAGCGCCGCGCCCGTCGCGATGGGGATCGACGAGCCGACGATGCCGGACTCGCCAAGACTCCCCACGGCGAAGTCGGCCAGGTGCAGGGAACCGCCCTTGCCCTTGCAGACGCCCGCGGCCTTGCCGACCAGCTCCGCCATCAGCGGCCCGAGCGGGGACCCCTTACCAATGGGGTGCCCGTGGCTGCGGTGGTTGCCGGACATGTAGTCGTCGGGGCCGAGAGCCATGCAGGCGCCGACGACCTGCGCCTCCTGCCCGATGCTGGTGTGCACCGTGCCGGGGATCTGGCCGCGCTTGACCATCTTCGCGGCGCGCTCGTCGAAATAGCGGATGCGCAGCATCCGGCGCTGCATCTCCAGCAGCGTGTCCCTGTCGAGCTCGGTCATGGGTGTTTGCCTTCTGGGTGGTCGGGTCGGTACGCACGCGGCTCGGGCGTCGGGGGACGCCTCCGCGAGAGGTTGGCCAGGGGCGTCAGCCGAGGCGGCTCACGACTTCGCGCACCAGGGGCCACGTCTTGGCCACTGACACGTGGCTCACGGACTCCTTCGGCGAGTGCAGGTCGTGCAGCTCCGTGCCGATGGAGATGATGTCGAGCCCGGGGATCTTGTTGCTGAACATGCCCAGCTCGAGGCTGCACTGCGACACGTGCACGTCAGGTTCGTCGCTGTTGATCTCGCGGTAGGCCTGAACGGCGGTGGCCAGCAGCGCTGAATCGGGCCGGTAGGGGAACTCGGCAGCATCGAGCCCGAAGGACTCCACGACGACTGCCCCGCCCGCCAGGCCGGCGAGGGCACGGACACGATCCAGCACCTCGTGCTTGCGGGTGGAAACGGCCGACGTGATGGTGGCCATGAGTCGGACCCCCTCGTCAGTGGCCCGGATGGTGCCCAGGTTGTTGGAGGTCTCAACGATGCCGGGGACGGACAAGCTCCAGCTGATGACGCCGTTCGGCACCAGCGCTGTCAACCGGGCGAAGCGCTCGCCGGCTGCGACGGAGAAGACGTGGGCAGGAGCCTCAGCGGTCTCAGCCTCGAGACGGATTCCTGCATCCGAGAGCTTGTACTCGACGGCGAGGTGTTCTCCGAGCATCTTCACGACGTCGAGGACGCTCTGAACCGCGTCTGGCCGAACGAGGACCACCGCCTCCGCATCCATCGGGATGGCGTTGTTCTGGGCGCCGCCGTGTGCGCTGGCGATCCGGGCGTCCGTGGTGGACAGCACCTCGTTGAGCAGCCGCGCCAAGACGAGCACGGCGTTGGCGCGCTCGAGCTGGATGTCGAACTCGCAGTGACCACCGTTGAGTCCGCGCACTTTCAACACCAGCGACCCGGTATGGGTTGCCGGCGCCGGCTCCCATTCCGCCGGGATGTCGACGGTGAAGGTGATGTCACCGCTGCAGCCAGCCAGGATCTCGTTGTCGGTGATCCAGTTGAAGTCGATCATCCGACGGCCCGCGAGCCGTGACGTGTCGAACTGTGACGCCCCGACCTTGCCCTTCTCCTCCATGGCCGTGAGCACTGCTTCCAGCGGCGGATGCGGAAGATCGGTCGAGGCAAGTAGCGCAAGGATGTAGGAGACCCCGATGCCGTTGTCCGCACCCAGCGATGTGCCGTCGGCAGTGATGTAGTCACCCTCGACGATCAGCGTGAGCGGGTCCTTCTCGAAGTCGTGGACGACACCCTCGTTCTTCTCGCACACCATGTCGAGGTGTCCGTGGAGGATGATGGGCTCGGCATTCTCCAGGCCCAGCTGGCCCGGCTTGCGGACGAGTACGCAGTTCAGCTCGTCGCGCTCGGCGTGGCACCCACGCTCGTTGGCGAAGTCGACGATCCAGTCGGCGACGCGGCGTTCGTTCGTCGAGCCGCGCGGGATGGACGAGAGGACCTCGAAGTACTCAAACACTTCACGAGGCTCCAGCGAGGCCAATGCGGTCATGGTGTGATTCCTTGTCTCAAGAGCGGGTGCGACGGACTACTTGATGACAGTTCCGGCACTTCGCCGGATGGTCAGGGCGACGGCGATAATGATCACGAGACCGTAGACGAGGCTCTGCGCCGTCGCGGGTACGTGCAGCACCGCCGAGGCGATGGGGATGAGCGCGACGGTGAGAGCACCGAAGATGACGAGTAGCGGGTTGGTCCTTCCACCGGTGATCGCGGTGCCACCGACGATGGCGGCGGCGATGCCGGGCAGCAGCAGGTCACTGCCGAGACCGAAGGACGACGCTGCGCCACCCTGCGCGATGATCATGACCCCGACCAGCCCGGCGAAGAAGCCGGACAGCCCGAAGGCCAGCACCTTGACGCGGCGGTTGCCGATGCCCGAGAAAATCGCACCCTTCTCGTTGAGCCCCACCGCCGTCATTGCCTCTCCCGCCCGGGTGAAGCGGAAGACGATCCACATGATCACGGCCAGGACCACCGAGAACCAGAACGCGAGCGGCAGCTTGGCGAGGTAGGTGCCGAACAGCGGATCCAATGTCGCGCTGCCGCCTGCGACATAGACCGTCGTCGCGTTGCTGATCACCAGGGACGCGGCCTGAAGCACGCCCAACGTGCCGAGGGTGAGCGCGAAGGACGGCACCTGCGCATATGCGATCAGCAGGCCGTTGATGACACCGACCAGGGTGGCGAGCCCGATCGACAGGACGAGGGCGAGCGGGCCGAGGCTGCCAAGGTTCATCGCCAGCACCATGGCCGACAGGACCGAGAGCGCCGCGTTCGACAAGTCGATGCTGCCGACGTTGAGGACGCACGCCTGACCGAGCGCGATGAGCAGGATGAAGGTCGCCTGGAGTGCCAGGATCCCGGGGCCGCCGCCACTCAGGAAGGCGGGGTTCCGGAGCACAACGAGTGCGAACAGCGCCACGCAGACGACGAGCGGACCGACGGACTGCCAGATGTCCAGCGCCGTGAACCGGCGGCGGGACGGTGCTTCGCTGTCACCGGTCGGGGCGACGGCGTCCTTGGCTGGTGTGGCGGGTCTCAACATCTCGGTGCTCATGGCCTCACACCATTCTTTCTAGGAGATCCAGGGCCGTGACCGAGTCGACCGACAGGTCATAGCTGGCCGTCACCTCGCCGTCGCGCATCACCACGATGACGTGAGCCATGTCAAGGGCTTCCTCGATGGTGTCGGCGATGAGAAGCACGCCCACGCCCCTGGCGCAGGCCGCCTGCACCTGGGCGTTGACCGTCTCGGAAGCGCCGACGTCGAGGCCTCGGAGCGGATGGTCGAGCACCAGGACCTTGAGCTGCTCAGCCAGGAGCCACTTGCCCATGACGACCTTCTGCTGGTTGCCACCCGAGAAGCGCTCGAGGCGCATCTTCGGGTCGTTCGGCCGGACGTCGAGGGTCTCGAACCATTCGGACACCAGTTTCCGACGGGCACCGGGAGACAGGAACGGACCTACGGCTGCCGTGCCGGGGTAGGCCAGGGTGAGGTTGTCGGCCGCGGTGAGCCCGCCCACCATTCCTTCGACCTTGCGCTCGGACGGGACGTACGCAACGCCGTTGCGGACTGCCGTGCGCATCGACCAATTCCGGATCTCTTTGCCCTCGACCTTGATCTGGCCCGATTCAATCGTGTCCGCGCCGAACACGGCGCGGCAGAGTTCCTCACGGCCCGATCCGATCGTTCCCACGATCGCGACACACTGACCGGGGAAGACGTCCAACGACACATCACGATATGCGCCCTTACGGCTCGCCCCTTTGATCTCGAGGACCGGTTCACCGGTGCCCAGACCATCGGCACGCGGACGCTTCGGGGCGCGCGATTCGTGGCCGATCATCAGTCGGAACAATTCATCCTGTGTGACGCCCGCCGTGGCGCGGTCCGCGACCAGCTTGCCGTGGCGCATCACGAGGATGCGGTCACAGATCCGCATGACCTCGTCGAGTCGGTGCGACACGAAGATGACGGAACCCAGGTCTTTCAGCGCCTGGATCTCACGCTCCAAGGTCGCTGTCTCGTCGCGCTCGAGTACCGACGTGGGTTCGTCCAGGATGAGCAACGGTGGCACATCCAGGGCGTCATCAACGCGCAGCGCCCGTGCGATCTCGACCATCTGGCGGTCCACGAAGGGCAGGTCCCCCACGATGGCGCGAGGATCGACGGTCGAGCCCACTCGAGCGAGGACGGACTCGGCTTCCTTGTTGAGCTTCTTCCAGCGGTAGAGGCCGAACTTGGTGCCCGCGTCCTTCGCCGATGTGCCTGTCATCGCGATGTTCTCGGCGACTGAGAGGTTCGTCAGCAGGGACTGCTCCTGGTGGACCACACCGATGCCGACGGCCACCGAGTCTTGCGGCCGCCTGAACTTTACGACCGTGTCGTGTGCCTCGATCGTGCCCGAGTCGGGCTGGTAGATGCCGGTGAGGATCTTCAGCAGGGTCGACTTGCCGGCACCGTTCTCACCGATCAGACCGACGACCTCGTGCTGGCGGATCTCCAGGGAGATGTCTTTGACTGCGAGGACCTTACCGAAGGCCTTCGTGATACCGGTCAGTCGCAGGGCAGGCGCGTCAGCGGATGCGTGGTGACTGTGCGGAGCGACGGTGGAAGTCATTTGACGATCCTCAGTCTGCTGCGGTACGGCCCTGCCGCCGCGACGATGGCGATGATCAGGATCCCGCCCGAGACGGCGGACTGAATGTTCGGGCTGACACCGGAGAGGATCAATCCGTTGTTGAGTACTGTGAGCAGAAGAACACCCACGGCAGTTCGCAGGATCCCACCCTTCCCGCCGCCGAGTGACGTTCCACCGATGACGACCGCGGCGATGGTCAGGAACAGCGTCCCGATGCCGATGCGGGCGGGCGCCGAGCCGAGCTCCATCGTGACGAGGATGCCGGCCATGCCGCTACCCGCTCCAGCGATCGTGAAGACCGCGACCTTGTAGCGGTTGACGGGCACGCCGTTGTCACGGGCGATCAGCTCGTTGTCACCGATCGCGTAGGTAAAGCGGCCGAGTCGGGTGTAGCGGCTGACCAGGGCGCCCAGGGCCACGAGCACGAAGGCGAGCCAGAAGGAGTACGGGAGACCGAGGAGCCTCTGGACCGGCCACGACGTGAGGGTGTCGTTCCGCAGAAAGGGCAGCTGAGCCTCACCGAACAGGATCGTCGCGAGTCCGAAGGCCACGAATCCCATGCCCAACGTGACGATGAACGAGGGGACCTTCAGCAGGGTGTGAATGAGACCGTTGGCGAGGCCCAGCAGGGCGCCGAGCCCGAGTCCGATGACGATGGCCCACATGCCCAGGTCCCCCGGGCCGCGGCTGTTGGCCGACAGGAGGACGAACGCGAGGCCGCAGACGCTCATGAGTCCCTCGACCGATAGGTCGATGCAGCCGAGCAGGATCACCAAGGTTGCGCCGACGCCGATGATGAGTGGGGTCGAAGCCTGGTCAAGGATTGTCCGAAGGTTGACGACCGTCGGGAACGAGTCCTTGTTCAGCACGCTGAAGATCACGACGAGCAGCAGGAGCGCCCCCGTCTCCGCCCCGCTGCGGACGTCGATCCGCCGCCGTATCCGGGGCGCGGCCGGCGTGCTCTCGTCGCCCGTGCTGGGCGCAGGAGCGAGGGTGTCGGTGTCTGTCATTACTCCGCCTGGGTGGGTGAGGGTCGATGATCCGGTCGCGCGCCACGCGGGCGCGCGACCGGACAACCACACTGGACTAGGGTTAAGGCAACTTCTCAGGACCACCAGCGACCAGCGGGACGGGCTCGACGTTCCACGGGCCGTTCTTGATAAGCGTGTCGATCCAACTGTCGATGTCCGTGTCGTACTTGGTGTAGTCGGCAAGGTTTGCCGGGGTGACACAGGCAATCTTGAAGATGCTGTCACGCTTCTCGTGCGGCAGCTTGGACGGATCCATCTGGCCGGTCGCCGCGAGGTAGGCGGTGTAGAGGCCCATGGACGACGCCATGTAACCCCGGTGGAAGGTCTCACCGACGATCGGGTT
>JAYVYM010000079.1:0-9451 GCA_043784245.1 Frankiales bacterium | reverse complement strand
GTGGTCGGGCTGGTCAACCCGGCGGGGGTGCGCATCACGTCCTTCGGGCCGCCGACGGAAGACGAGCGGGCGCACGACTTCCTGTGGCGTTTCGACCGGGCGCTGCCGCCCGCGGGCACGCTCGGGGTGTTCAACCGCAGCCACTACGAGGACGTCCTGATTGTCCGGGTGCACGACCTGGTGCCCCGCGATGTGTGGGAGGCGCGCTACGCCCGGATCAACACCTGGGAGGCGGGCCTGGTCGAGCAGGGCGTCACGCTCGTCAAGGTCTTCCTGCACATCTCGTACGAGGAGCAACGGACCCGGTTGCTGGCCCGGCTCGACGACCCGACCAAGCTCTGGAAGGTCAACCCGGGCGATCTCGAGGAGCGGCAGTCCTGGCCGGCCTACCAGCAGGCGTACAGCGCCGCCCTGGCGCGATGCTCCACCCAGGTGGCCCCCTGGTACCTGCTGCCTGCCGACCGCAAGTGGTACCGCGACTGGGCTCTGACCCGGCTGCTCCTGGAGACGCTCAGCGAGCTCGATCCACAGTGGCCGGCGCGCCCCGACCTTGACCTCGCGGGCCTGCGCACGGCGTTGAGCGGCGCCGACGGATACCGCACATGATCACAGGAGCGTCAGCCCGCCCGATCCGGGTAGTGCCTGTCACCAGACTAGAGGAGCCCACATGAGCCTGTCCCGCCGTATCGCCCGTCCGCTGCTCGGGTCCATCTTCATCAGCTCGGCCATTCCGATGCTGAAGGACCAGAGCTATCTGCACGGCCCGATCCGCGATAGCGGGTTGTCAGAGCCCGAATTGCTGGCGAAGGTGCACGTCTACAGCAACCTCGCGGGCGGGCTCGCCCTAGCCACCGGCCGCTTCCCCCGCCTGGCAGCGCTCGGGCTGGCGGTAAACCTCATACCGACGACGTACGTCGGGCACCCGTTCTGGTCCGCGCCCGAGGACCAGAAGGTCATGCAGCAGATCAACTTCTTCAAAAATCTCAGCATCCTCGGTGGCCTGCTGATCGCCGCGACTGACACCGGCGGTCGCGAGTCGTTGCCGCACGCCGTCGGCCGGGTCAGCCGGCGCACTGCGAACAAGGCCGACAAGGTTGCCTCCGAGGCCAGCAAGAAGCTGCCCTCCCGGCGCTGATCCTGCGGCTGCTGGACTGCAGGCTGCGTTGCCCTGGCGTCCGCAAGGCAGGAGGGTGCCTGTGGACGCCGGCCAGGTGACCTGACGCGGCGCATCCTGAGGCACCATCGGGGCATGCGTGCGGGCCGGGTCGTCGTCGATCGGGTACGGCGCGCGGCCGGGGCCGATGGCGCCCGCGAGAGCGGACTGTCGGCCCTGCTCGGCGCCCACGCCCTGCACTCCGCCGGTGACGCGTTGATCACGGTCGCGCTGGCGGGCACGGTGTTCTTCGCCGTCCCGCTGGGGCAGGCTCGTGGCCGGGTGGCGCTCTACCTGCTCCTGACCCTGCTGCCGTTCAGCCTGCTGGTGCCCGTTGCCGGGCCGGTGCTCGACCACTTCCGGCACGGTCGACGCAACGTGCTCGCTGCGACCACCGCGGCCCGCGGGCTGGTCGCCTGGTCGATGGCCGGTCTGACGGCCTCGCTCGCGCTCTACCCACTGGCTCTCGCGGTCCTGGTGCTGTCGCGGGCCTACGGTTTGGCGCGCAGCGCCGCGACGCCCCGGGTGCGACCCGCCGGCGTCAGCCTGGTCGCAGCCAACGCGAGGATGAACGTCGCCGCCGTGGCCTCCGCTTCCGTGGCAGCCGGGTTGGGCGCGCTTGTCAATGCTGCGGTCGGGGTCGGCTGGGTGCTGCGCCTGGCCAGCGTCGTGCTGCTGGCCGCGGCAGTCTGCGCAGTACGTCTCCCGGCCCAGGTCGACGAGGCCCGCATCCCCAGAGTCCGGGGCGCCCCGCGCTACCGGCTGCTCCGGGCGCCCGCGGTCGTCCAGCGGCCGCTCATCGCCGCTGTGGCGCTGCGTGCGCTCGCCGGCCTGCTCACCATCTTCCTGGCGTTCCTGCTCAAGAGCGAAGGCGCCGCGGCCGTCGTCGTCGGCGCGGTGCTCGGTGCCGCCGTCGCCGGCCAACTGCTCGGGACCGCCCTGGCGAGTCGTCTCCCGGAGCGGGTGACGCAGCGGCTGACCCTCGCTTCGCTGGCGGTGCCGGGCCTGGGCTGCCTCGCGGCCGCCGTGCTCGGCGGTGCGGTGCTCGCCGCGCTCGCCGCCGGCTTGACCGGTTTGTCGTACGCGCTCAGCAAGTTTGCACTCGACGCGGCCCTGCAGACCCATGTACCGACCGTGAGTACCAGCGGGGCCTTCGCGCGGTCGGAGACGGCTCTGCAGCTGGCCTGGGCGCTCGGCGGCGGCCTGGCCGTCGCGCTTCCGACGATGTCGGCGGTGGGCTTCGCGGTGGCGGCGGCCATCCCGGTCCTCGGAGTCGCCGCGGGCGCCAGGGCGACCGGTGCGCACCCGGTGCTACCGCCTCTGCGACGGCGCGACGGCTCCGAAACACCGGCTGCGCAGGCGCAGCAGGCACCGACCGAGCAGGCACCGACCGAGCAGGCACCGACCCAGCAGGCACCGACCCAGCAGGCACCGGGGTCTGCGGAGGAGCGTCCATGGTGGCTGGAGCCGTGATTGGTCGGCCCTGGCTGGGCAACGCTCCCGCGGGCTGGGCTGACGTGGTCTCAGGCCGCCGCGCCGGACACCCGCAGCCGCAGCGCAAGCTGGGCGGGTAGGTCGGTGATGACCGCCTGGACGCCTAGCAGGGCGCACAGCCTCGCGTCGACGATCCGGTTGACCGTCCAGACGCGCACCTGCAGGTCGATGGCGGCGGCGACGTCGGAGGGCTGTGACAGCACGGTCCGCAGGGGCAGGTGGACCGCCCGGTCGCCGCGCCGACGGGCCCGGCCGAGCGCCGGCGCCAGGGAATCGCCGACCTCCAGGATCGCCGCGCGAGCCAGACCGGGCCGGCGTACGGCGAGCACGTCGAGCAGCCGGTCGTCGAAGGAGGAGGCGACCACGTCCCGGTCATCGGTGCGTGCGAGCGCCAGTGCGGCGAGCGTCGCGCGCAGCAGCGAGCCCGCCCTCGGCTCCGGCTTGAGGTCCAGGACGAGCGTCCCGCGGCCGGTGACGGCCGCCGCCACGTCGACCAGGCGCGGGACCGCGTGCCCCCCGGCGAGCCGCACCTGCGCGAGCTCCGCCCAACGCGTACGGCGCACGCTGCGTATGTCGGCGCCCACCCGACGCAGGTCGTCGTCATGGCAGCAGACGGCCACGCCGTCAGCCGTCAGGCGTACGTCGACCTCGACGCCGTCGGCGCCCGCGTCGAGCGCAGCGGCGACCGAGTCCAGGGTGTTCTCCGGATGGGCGGGGTCGGGCCACCCGCGGTGACCGAGGACCAGCATGTCGGTGACGGTCCCGGGCCGAGAAATCCTGGCGACAACGTCGACGTGTACGCAGCGTGAAGAACCTGAGGCGCGCCGTGCTCCGACCGGTCGGTCAGCCGAAACGGCCGGTGATGTAGTCCTCGGTGCGCTTCTCGCGCGGGTTGGTGAAGATCTTCTGGGTGTCGTCGATCTCCACGAGGCGACCGGGCTGGCCGGTCCCCTCGATGGTGAAGAAGCCGGTGCGGTCCGAGACCCGGGCGGCCTGCTGCATGTTGTGCGTGACGATGACGATGGTGAAGCGGTCCTTCAGCTCACTCATCAGGTCCTCGATGGCCAGCGTCGAGATGGGGTCCAGGGCCGAGCACGGCTCGTCCATCAGCAGCACCTGGGGCTCGACGGCGATCGCCCGCGCGATGCACAGCCGCTGCTGCTGACCGCCGGACAGGCTGGCGCCAGGCTTGCCGAGCCGGTCCTTCACCTCGTTCCAGAGGTTGGCGCCCTGCAGTGAGCGCTCGACGGCCACGTCGAGGTCAGCCTTCTTCTTGACGCCGTTGAGACGCAGTCCAGCGATCGTGTTGTCGTAGATCGACATGGTCGGGAACGGGTTCGGCCGCTGGAAGACCATGCCGATCGTGCGGCGTACGCCGGTGGGGTCCACGCCCGGCCCGTAGATGTCCTCGTCGTCCAGCATCAGCCGGCCCTCGACGCGCGCGCCCGGGATGACCTCGTGCAACCGGTTCAGCGTGCGCAGGAAGGTCGACTTACCGCAGCCGGAGGGCCCGATGAGCGCAGTGATGGTCTTGGGCTCGATGACCAGGTCGACGTCCTGGATGGCACGAAAGGTGCCGTAGAAGGCGTTCAGGCCGATGCTCTCGATACGCTTCGCCATTGCGGTCCCTATCGCTTGAGCCGGCTGCGGCCGGCGAGCAGCCGGGCCACCAGGTTGAGCACCATCACCAGAATGATCAGGGTCAGGGCGGCTGTCCAGGCCCGCGCCGTCGCGCTTGGCTGGGGCTGCTGCGCCTGCTGGAACACCAGCAGTGGGAGCGAGGACTGTTCGCCGCTGAACGGGTTGTTGTTGATCGACGCGGTGCCGAGCGCGGTGAGCAGGACCGGTGCCGTCTCGCCGGCGACCCGGGCCACCGCCAGCATGACCCCGGTCACGATGCCCGGGAGCGCGGTGGGCAGCACGATGCGCAGGATCGTCTTCCAGCGCGGCACCCCGAGCGCGAAGCTGGCTTCGCGCAGACCGTCAGGCACCAGCTTGAGCATCTCCTCGGCGGTGCGCACCACAATCGGCAACATCAGCACGCACAGCGCCAGCGCGGCCGCGAAGCCGGAGAAGCCCTGTCCGAGGGCAAGCACCCAGAACGCGAAGATGAACAGACCGGCGACGATCGACGGGATTCCGGTCATCACGTCGACGAAGAAGCGGATGGTGGCAGCCAACCGGCCGCGGCCGTACTCGACGACGTAGATGGCCACCAGCAGGCCCAGTGGCACCGTGATGATGGTGGCGATCCCGACCTGCTCGACGGTGCCGATGATGGCGTGGTAAGCACCGCCTCCGGCGTCGCGCGCACCGATGTTGCGCAGCGAACGGGTGAAGAACTCGGCGTCGAACCGCTTGGACCCCTGCTGCACGCCGTAGACGACGACGGCGCCGAGCGGGATGAGCGCGAGCAGGAACGCCCCGGTCACCAACGTGGTGACTGCGCGGTCGGCAGCGGCCCGGCGGCCCTCGACGACCGCCGAAGTCGCCGTCATGATCAGGGTGAACAGCACCGCTGCGACGACGACAAACCCGGCTTGGCCTTGCAGTGCGGTGACCGCGAACAGCCCGGCTGTCAGCAGCATTGCGCCGGCCAACAGGGCCACCGGTGTCCATCGGGGCAGTACCCCGCGGTGCAACCGGACGGCCGGCAGAGTCCCGACGGTGGTCATAGGGACCCGTCCGTGAAGTCCTTGCGGCGGTAGATGACCGCCCGGGCGGCAACATTGACCACCAGTGTGATGACGAACAGCACCAGCCCGGAGGCGATCAGAGCGCCCCGACCGATCTCGTTCGCCTCGCCGAAGCCGTTGGCGATGTTGGCGGCGATGCTGTTACCGCCAGGTTCGAGCACTTTGAAGCTGATGCTGGCGGAGGTGGACAGCACCAGCGCGACGGCGATCGTCTCCCCGAGGGCCCGGCCGAGGCCGAGCATGGTGGCGCCGATCACACCGGGGCGCCCGAAGGGCAGTACCGCGATCCGCACCATCTCCCAGCGAGTGGCACCGAGGGCGAGCGCAGCCTCCTGGTTGGCGGCGGGCACCTGCAGGAAGACCTCGCGCGAGAGCGACGCGACGATCGGCAGGACCATGATGGCGAGCACGACGCCGGCGAGGAACACCGAATGGCCGTACGTGCCACCGGTCGAGAAGAACGGCAGGAAGCCCAGGTGGACGTCGAGGAAGCGCGAGGTGTCCTGGATGCGCGGGTTGAGGAACGAGATGCCCCACAGCCCGTAGACCACGCTCGGGACAGCCGCAAGCAGGTCGACGACGTAGCCGAGCAGCGTCGCCAGCCGGCGGGGGGCGTAGTGCGAGATGAACAGTGCCACGCCGACAGCCACCGGAAAGGCCAACAGCAGAGCGATCGTCGAGCTCAGCAGCGTCCCGAAGGTGAGTGACGCGATACCGAACGCCGGGCGGGGGTCGTTAGGGAAGAACTTCTTCTCGGTGAGGAAGTTCGCCGTGTTGGCCCGCAGCGCCGGGACCGCCTGAATGACCAGAAAGGCGCCGATGGCCAGGATGATGAGCAGGACTGTGCAGCCGGCCGTGACCGAGACGCTCTTGAAGACCCGGTCCCCTCGGCCGACCGAACCGCCGCCGCTGGTATGTGGCAGGCCGCCGTCACCGCTACCGCCCGGAACGACCACCGGTCCTGGCAGCCCTGACCGGGTGTCGGCAGACGGCGGCGGGTAGCCGGTGCTCACACTGCCCTCCTCACCTCGGTGCTGTGGAGAGTACGGATGCCCCACCGCCCGTCCTGGGCGGCGGGGCGTCGGCATGCCGTACCGCTCAGGCGAGCGCGTCGACCGAACTGCGGACCTTGGTGATGAAAGACATCGGCAGCGGGCCGTACCCGATGCCGGCGATGGCCTTCTGGCCCTCGGCGCTGGCGGTGTAACCGAGGAAGGACTTGATCAGTGCGATCTTCTCGGGGGCGGTGCCCTTCTCGCAGACGATCTCGTACGTCACCAGCACGATCGGGTAGACGCCGTCGGTCTTCGTCGCGTAGTCGATCGTGAGCTTGAGGTCGTTGCCAGACCCGGTGATCTTGGCGGCCTCGACGGCCTTGCCGGCGTTGTCAGCGGTGAGCTGGACCGGGGCGGACGCACCGGTCGCTATCTTCGCGGCCTTGAGACCGCCGTTCTCGATGAACGACAACTCGAGGTAACCCACGCCACCTTCGGCGCCCTTGACACCGGCGCTGACACCCTCGTTGCCCTTGGCGCCCTGACCGCCGGTGGCCTTCCAGTCCGAGCCGCTGTCAGCGGTCCATGCCGCGCCGCCGGCAGCCTTCAGGTATTTGGTGAAGTTGTCGGTCGTACCCGAGCCGTCGCTGCGGTGGAACTGCTGGATCGGCGTGGAGGGGAGCTTGGCGTTCGGGTTGAGTGCGGTGATCGCCGGGTCGTTCCAGGTCTTGACCTGGCTTGAGAAGATCTTGGCCGCGGTCGGGCCGTCGAGGATGAGGTTGTCGACGCCCTGCAGGTTGTAGGCGATGCCGATCGGACCCACCACCATCGGCAGGTTGACCGCCTTGCCGGTCGCGCAGCGCGCGTCTGCCTTGGGCTGCTCGGCCGCCGACAGCGCCGAGTCAGACCCGGCGAAGTCGATCGTGCCGGTAATGAACTGCTGGCGGCCACTGCTCGAGCCGATCGACTGGTAGTTGACCGTGGAGCCGGCGCACTTCTGCTGGTAGGCCTTGATCCACTCGTCCATCGCGTTCTTCTGCGCACTCGAGCCGGCGGCGGTGACGCTGCCCTTGCTGCAGCTGATGCCGCTGGCCGGCGCGCCGCTGCTGCTGGCCGCGCCGGTGGTGCTCCCGCCGTCCGAGCCGCAGGCAGCCAGGCCGAGCGCGCCAGCCAGGGCCAGCCCGGCGATGCTGCCGGTCCGGTTCATCGTCACGTGATTCCTTCCGAGATGGGAGACCGGGGTTGCGCCCCGGCCACGGACTGGACAGGCAGCCGTGGATAAGGACGCTAGGGATCGCAGGTGGACGAACATCGGGAGCAGCGTGAACGGCAGGTGAACGAACCGGGTCCAGTGGGTGGACCGGCGGTGCACGCGGGACAGCGCACACGTGAACGCGCCGGCAGGGGCGGCGCCCGTCAGCGCGACCAGCAGACGTCGGTCGCCGCGCGGGTGAAGCCGAGCCGCTCGTACACCCGGGTCGCGGCAATGTTGCTCTCATCCACGTACAGCATGACGGCGTCGAGTCCGCGCCGTTGCAGGAAGTGCAGCCCGGCCACCGTCAGGGCCGGGCCGAGGCCCTTTCCTTGCGCCGCAGGATCGACCCCGACGACGTAGACCTCGCCGACCGGCTCATGGGCGTGCTCTCCGGAGCCGGGGTCGCTGCCGTGCACCTTGGTCCAGTGGAAGCCGATCAGCCGGCCAGCCTGCTCCGCGAGCAGGAAGCCCGCGGGGTCGAACCACGGCTCGTGCTCGCGCAGCAGCACCTCTTCGACGCCCCAGCGGCCCTGGTCGGGGTGGTCGGCGAAGGCCCGGGCGTTCAGCGCGGTCCACTCCCGCTCGTCCTGGCCGACGACGAACGCCCGCAATGTGACCCCCTCCGGCAGGCTGTACGCCGGCAGCTTCCCGAGCAGCGTGCGGCGCATCTGCCAGAGCACGCGGCTGCGCTCGAAGCCGAGGGCCCGGGCCAGCTGGCCGGCCGCGGGATGCTCGCCGTGTGCCCAGAGCCGCAGCCGACCGTCGGGGCTCTGCCGGATCAGCTCGGTGACCATCGCCCGGCCGATGCCCTGCCGGCGAGCCGTCGGGCTGACCACGACCTCGGCGCTGGAGCCGGCGACCGGGTCGGTCACGTCCAGGTGCGCATAGCCCAGCAGGGCCGGGCCGGTGTCAGCGCCGGGTCCGGCCTCCACCAGCACGTGGCGGACGTCGTCGTCGCCGCCCAGTGGCAGGTGCAGCATCACGTGCTCGGACAACGGCAGGTGGCCGTCGTGCTCGGTGACGTCGTCGACGAGCCGGTGCACGGCCGCGACCTCCGGAGGGGTCAGCCGAAGGGCCGTGCGCAGGGTCGGGGCCACGCCGCGAACGGTAGCGGCAGGCGGTCAGGCGTGGTCGGCGCAACAGGGCGTGGGGTTCGGCGTCTCGAACGGGACCAGGGTGCGGCCGGCGGCCCACTCGACGGCCAGCACCAGCCGGCCCGCCTGGTAGGCGGGTCGGACGTGGTCGCGGGTCACCAGCGTGGTCGCGGGGTCTGCGGGCCCGGCGCCACCGAGCAGCTGTACGGCGTCGATCGCGGTCCGGGCCAGGACCTCGGCGACCGGGAGCCGGCCGGTGAGCTGCTCCACCCCGCGGTAGTGCACGGCCCGCCCGCCGCCGCGGGCCGTGTGCGCCACGGCGCCGGCATGTGCCGCCGTGTCGGACCCGCTGTCGGACAGAACGGCACCGGGGAACACCGTGCCCAGCAGTTCGATCAGGTCAGCGCCGCTGAGCGCGGTGGCCTCGACCGACAGCGTCACGTGCGGCAGCGGGCCGAGTCGGGTCAGGTGTGTGAGCACGACGGCGGCCGTACCGCGGCTAGCCAGGGCGCGTAAGACGTCGTGGGCCGCCGCGTCCGCGGCCCGGTTGGTCGGCCACAGCAGGTCGACGCCGACCACCGGAGCCCGGCTCACCCGGGCAGGACCCACATCGGGTTGGTGTAGAACCAGAGGTCCTTCCATGGGTCCGCGTCGCCGACAACGTCCTGCACGGGCCCTGCCGGGTCGACCCCCGGCCCGCCCAGACCGACGCCGACCCGGTTGCCGTCGGAGCCCCTCAGCCGTACGTAGAAGCCGGTGTCGAG
>JAYVYM010000078.1:0-11321 GCA_043784245.1 Frankiales bacterium | reverse complement strand
CCGGCGTCGCCGTACCGGCCCTGCAGGGCACGTTCGAGCTGGCCGAGCAGGGCGGCGGCACGGTCGTCCTGGAAGTTGCCGCTGGCCACCAGTACGGCGTGCGGCGCACCGAGGTCGACGCCGAGGTCGGCGGCGCGTCCGAGCACCGCGACCGCTTTGCCGCGACCGGCGAGCAGCGCGTCGAACACCTCGCGGCGGGCCGACTCCTGACGCCGTGACAGGTCGCCGCGGGCCAGCTGAAACCCCTCGGCAACCGCAGCCACGCCATCGTCGGCGGCCCGCAGGACGGCGAGTCCGGCGGCCCGTACCTGCTCGGCCGACCCGGCCTGCACGACCGGCAGCTCGCGCCACAGCCGCCAGCTCGCCGACAGGTACAGGTCGATCAGCGCCCGCAGCGCCACGCCCTGCACCGCGGCGGCGGCCCCACGCTCGGCGTACCGCTCGAGCTCGCCGGTCCGCAGCCGCCGGCCGCTGGCGGCGGCCTCGGCAACCGTCGGCAGGAAGTCCCCGAGCAGGCCGGGGTCCAGCCCGCCCGCATCGTCGGCCGCACCCCGCGCCACCGCGTCCACATCCACGTCTTCGCTGCCGGTCATCGGCAGACACTACGGTCGAGGTCATGCAGATCGAGGTCGGGAACCTGGGATTCGACGCTCTTGCCTTCGGGGAGCCGGACGGCGAGCTGGTGCTGCTGCTGCACGGCTTCCCGCAGAGCGCCCACAGCTGGCGGCTCGTCTGGCCCGGGCTGGTCGAGCACGGCTACCGGGTGGTCGCGCCGGACCAGCGCGGCTACTCCCCCTCCGCGCGACCACTCGACGTGTCGGCGTACGCCATGCCGGAGCTGGTCGGCGACGTGCTCGGGATGCTCGACGCGCTCGGCGCCTCGAGGGTCCACCTGGTCGGCCACGACTGGGGCGCCGCGGTTGCCTGGCAGGTCGCCGCCCGCCATCCGGACCGGGTGCACACGCTGACCGCCGTCTCGGTACCGCACCCGGTGGCCTTCACCGAGGCGCTCGCCTCAGATGAGGATCAGCGGCAGCGCTCGCAGTACATGCGGCTGTTCCAGGTCGAGGGGAAGGCGGAGGAGGTGCTGCTGAGGGACGACCGGTCAGGGCTGCGTACCTTCTTCGGCGGCGCCGAGGCCTCCGCCGACGTCGAGCGCTACCTGGCCGATATGAACGAGCCGGGGCGGCTGACGGCCTGTCTCAACTGGTACCGCGCCGCGAGCCGGAGCTCGGTCGAGGACTTTCCAGCCGTGACGGTCCCGACCCTGTACGTCTGGTCCGACGGTGACCTCGCCCTTGGCCGCACCGCCGCCGAGGCGACCGCCAGCCACGTCGACGGGCCGTACCGCTTCGCCGAGCTGCCGGGGGTCAGTCACTGGATCCCCGAGGAGGCGCCCGACCAGCTCGTCGCGTTGCTGCTGGAGCACCTGCGGCAGTGACCGGCTGCTTGACGCCCGCTCGGCCGCTGCTGCCAGGCCGCGGCTCGGCGACCGGGCCGCCGAGCTGGCCGGACCGGACCCGGCGCCGCGGTCCGCGCTGGACTAGCGTCCACGCGTGCGCCTGGCGACCTGGAACGTGCTGAACGGCACGTCCCTGGCCGACGGCATCGTGGACGCACCGCGTCTGCAGCGCGCTGCGAAGGCCCTGTCGGCGGATGTTCTGGGGCTGCAGGAGGTTGACCGCGGCCAGCCCCGCTCGCACGGGCTCGACCTCGTGGCGGAGGTCGGCGAGGGCACCGGCGCTGCCGCGTGGCGCTTCGTTCCCGCACTGATCGGCACCCCCGGCGGCTCGTGGCGGGCGGCCCACAGCGGCGACGAGGCGGTCGAGCCGGTGGCGTACGGCGTCGGGCTGGTCTCGGCGCACCCGGTGCTGGCCTGGCACGTACTGCGGATGGCGCCGGCCCGGGTCCGCTCGCCGATCGTGCTGCCCGGGAGCCGTCAGCTGATCTGGCTGCAGGACGAGCCGCGGGTTGCGGTGGCCGCTGTCATCGACGGGCCGTTCGGCGTGATGACCGTCGCCTCCACACACCTGTCCTTCGTCCCGGTGTGGAACGCCATCCAGCTCCGCCGGCTGACCCGCTGGCTGCGGCTGCTGCCCGCTCCGCAGGTGCTGCTGGGCGACCTCAACATGCCGGCTTTCGCGGCCGGCCCGGTGTCGGGCTGGCGGGTACTCGGCAGGCGTCCGACCTACCCCTCGCCGGAGCCCAAGGTGCAGCTCGACCATGTCCTCGGCGCCGGCTCGCTGCCGCCGGTGCGGGCCGTCGAAGCGCCTGCGCTGGACGTGTCGGACCACCGGCCACTCGTGGTCGAGCTGCACTGACTCGTCACCGGCCGGTCGAGCAAGGCCGCACCGGGGACGGCGGGCATGAGGTCGGGCGCAGTGTCGAGCCCAGGCGGGCGCCGCTACCGTGCCGGTCGTGGAGACCAGGGTCGCGCGCGGTGACGATGTGGCCGCAGCTCTCGAGGTGTGGCGGGCATCGCTGGCCGCAGCCGGAGCACGCCCCTCGGCGGGCCGGACTGCCGAGGTAGCAAGCCGGCTCGGTGCCAGGGACGCGCTGCTCGTGGTCGCCGTCGCGGGGCAGGCGGGGCAGCTGCAGGGCTTCGCGCTCGGCGGCTGGGTGCCTGGCGGCTACGTGCCAGGGCTGCTGCGCCTCGTAGACCTTGTCGTGCACCCGGACCTTCGCCGGCAGGGTGTTGGCAGCAGCCTGGCTGAGGCCCTCGCCGACGCCGGCTGGACGCGCGGGGCCCGTCGGTTGGTCGCCACGACCGGCGACCCGTCGGCCAGGGCCTTTCTTTCGGCATGCGGGCTCGAGCCGGACGTTGTGGGCTCGGCCGATGAGCTGGTCGGCGAGCTCGAGGCACCGGTGCGCGAGGTGCTGCTGCGCGAAGCCGGCGTACGGCTGGGTCAGCTCCTCAAGCTGGCCGGCCTGGTCGAGACGGGCGCCGAGGCCAAGGCCCTGCTCGCGGCGGGCAGTGTCCTGGTCGACGGTGACGTCGAGGTGCGCCGCGGCCGGCAGCTGCGGGGCGGCGAGGTCGTCGTCGCCCGCGACGAGGCCGTCCGGGTCGTCCTGCCGCAAGAGTGACCGAGGGCAAGGGCTGCGGCACCACGCGACTGCGGTCTGCTGTAGCGATGGGCGGACCAGGCTGCCGACGATCTGACCTGGAGCATCGGCGGGCGTCATCGCCCGCCTCAGAGCGGAGGGTCACCCCCCGGCCCCGGGGCAGGCACCCCACAGGCCGGCCCGCTCCCGCTTGGCAGCTGCGAACGCTCCGTCCAGCTCTTCGGCCAGACCGGGGTTCTCGTGCCGGTACTGCTCGAGGTAGCGATCGTTGGCGTAGCCGTCACGGGCCAGCGACACGTTCAGGTCCGTGCCGTCCGCCGTCGTGACCAGCGAGACCGCCCGGCCGTACCGGTCCTTCGCGTACACCAGGGCCCGGAAGCCCGCCGCCACGAGTTCCTTACGACGGGCGGTGGCCTGCGAGCCGTAGCACTCTGCGACCTCCGGCGTGTTGACCAGTCCGAGCCGGTACTCCCGGCCGGTGGTGTCCCGCCACGAGTCGCCGTCACCTCCGGCGGCCGGGCGTAGTAGCGGGCCAGCCGCGGCAGTACTCGCCGGGTCCACCGTCGGGGCGCCAGTGCTGACCGGTGCTGCCGTCGGGGCGGCTGCCGTCGTGTGACGTGCGTTCCGGTCTGCCGTGGCCGGCGGCGGCGGCGGCGGCGATGCTGCCCCGCTGCAGGCCGGCAGCGTCAGCACCACCAGCAGGACGAGCACTCGGCTGAGCAGCCGACTGCTGCCGGTCCTGGTCGCCGGTCTGGCGCGGGGCGACGCTGCGGAGGTCACGGGGGCCTTGTCGACAGGGCCCCAGGTGCTGCAGGCAGTCGGCACCCGCTCGCAGCTGCTGACCAGGTCGCGGCCGGCAGGCGCGGTCATACGAGCAGCTGGCGAGCGGCCAGGTCCCGGTACAGGGCGGAGCTCACCACCAGCTCGTCGTGCGTACCGATGGCGACGACGGCTCCCTGGTCCAGCACGACGATCCGGTCGGCATCGACCACCGTCGACAGCCGGTGGGCGATCACCAGCACCGTGGTGCCCGGACCGATCGCCGCCACGGCTCGGGACAGCGCCTCCTCGTTGCGGGCGTCCAAGGATGCGGTCGGCTCGTCGAGTAGGAGCAGCGCGGGGCGCGACAGCAGCGCGCGGGCGATGGCCAGGCGCTGGCGCTGACCGCCGGACAGCAGGATCCCGTCATCGCCGACCTGGGCTCCAAGACCGGCCGGGCTGCGCGAGACGAGCTCGCTCAGGTTCACCTGAGCGAGCACCTCCACGAGCCGGTCGTCGCTGGCGTCCGGGGCCCCGAGCAGCAGGTTGTCGCGCAGGCTGCCGGCCAGCGCCGGGGCGTCCTGCTCGACGTAGGCCATCCGGGCGCGCAGCGCATCGCGGGCGACGTCGCGTACGTCGTGCCCGCCGACGAACACCGTCCCGTCGTCGACGTCGTAGAACCGCTCGATCAGCGCCAGGACGGTGGACTTGCCAGCGCCGGACGGCCCGACGAGCGCTGTACGCCGACCGGCCGGCGCCGTGAAGCTGACGCCGACGAGGACCTGGGTAGCGGCGGCACCGGTGTAGGCGAAACGCACATCGTCGAACTCGACCTCGACCGGCTGGTCGCCCAGGGCGGCCGGCCGGCCACGGTCGCCGGCCGTCTCCTCGGGAAGTGCCAGGACCTCCTCGATCCGGGCCAGCGCCCCGAGCCCGGTCTGGATGGCGGTGAGTGCGGCGATGCCCTGCGCCAGCGGCTGGACCAGCAGGAACAGCAGGAGGACGAAGGCCACCAGGTCGGCCACCGTGATCGTGCCGGCTGCGACCCGGGCGCCACCGACCCCCAGCACCGCCAGGAAGGCGCCCTGGACGGCGATGGCGGCCAGTGGACCCAGCACGGCCTGCAGCCGGGCCAGCCGGAGCCCTGCCTGGAAGGCCTCGCGGGCGGACAGGTCGACGGCTGCCGCTTCCCGCTGCTCCGCGCGCGCCGCCCGGATCGTGCGTACCCCCGAGAGTGCGCGCTCGACGCCGGCGGTCATCGTGCCCACCGCCGTCTGGGCGGCCAGCGACGCCGAGCGCACCCGGCGCACCACCGCGATCGCCCCGGAGAAGCCGATGGCCACGGCCAGGACGGTGATCCCCAGCAGCATCCGGTCGACCACCGCCATGGCGACCAGGGATCCGATGGCGATGACGACCCCGGACACCAGATCCACCAGGCCGGAGGTGACGACCGTACGTAGCAGGGTGGTGTCGGCGCCGACCCGCGAGATGAGGTCGCCCGCGCGCCGCCGGTCGAGCTCGGCCACCGGAAGTCGAAGCAGGCGCCGCACAAGCAGGGTCCGGGTGCCCAGCACCACCGCCTCCCCGGTGCGCTGCAGCAGGTAGCTCTGGATGCCGGACAGCACCGCCGCGATGATCAGCGCGGCCACCAGCAGCGTCGCCGCCCCGCGCAGCGGCTGCGTGCGCTGGATGTCCTGGATGACCCGTCGCACCAGCAGCGGCTGTGAGAGGGCGGCGGCCGCATTGGCAGCGGCCAGCAGGCCGGCGCACGCGAGAGCCGCGCGGTGGGCCCGCAGCAGGTGCCAGAGCGTGCCGAGCGGAGCGCGCGGCGCTGCGCCGGGATCGGCGGCCGAGCCGGACACAGCGGTGTCGGCCGGCTCGGCTGGCCTGCTCAGCGGTCCTGCCTCGGCTGCATCACCCGCCCATCGTCGGGGTCGCCCCGCTGGCGCACCACCTCGCGCCCAGCTGGCTCCCGCACGGGGGTCGGCCACCGGGCGCAGCAGCGGCCCGCGTGTCACCGCCGGCCACGGGTGCGGGCAGCAGGACATGGCCATCGCCGACCGGTGCCGGTGCCGGTGCCGGCAGCCGAAGCTCCACGGCGACCATGATGGGCAGCACGGCGGACGACGCCACGTGAGCAGGTGTCAGCGCTGCCGCCGTGCGACGGAGCGGGAGCCCCGGGACCTGAGCGCAGGCTGACGCTCATCCGTCGCCCAGCAGTGGCACGTCGCGGAGCAGGGCGCGCAACCGGTCGGCGTCGAGCAGGTCGGCCGGCCGGACAGTAACCCCCTGCGCGACGTAGTGGAAGGCGGCGCCGATCCGCTCCAGGGGCGTGCCCGACAGCCCGTGCCAGGCGAGCCGGTAGGCCGCCAGCTGCACGGCGGCGGCCTGGGCGTCCTCGCCGACGGGCGGCGCCCCGGTCTTCCAGTCGACGATCTCAGCGCGGTCACCGTCGGTGTAGACGGCGTCCATCCGGCCGCGGACCAGGACGCCCTCGACCTCCATCTCGAAGGGCACCTCGATCTCAGCGGGCTCGCGGCCCCACCAGGCGCTGCGCCGGAATGCCTCCTGCAGCGCGGCGAGGTCGGCACCGACCGGCACCTGGTCCGCGCTGCCCGGCAGCTCCGTCGGATCAAGCAGCTGAGGCGTGCCGAAGACGACGGTCTCGAGCCAGGTGTGGAACGCGGTGCCGCGCCGGGCAACGGGCGACGGCCGTCGGGGCAGCGGCCGGAGCAGGGCGCGGGCCAGCGACTGCGGGTCGCGGCGGAGCTCGACGAGTCGGCTCACCGACAGCTGCGCCGGCAGCAGGGCGTGCGTACGCCGGCCGCGGCGCCGGGCCTCGTCAGCGAGCCGCTGCAGGTCGTCGTCCCAGCTCGCCGCCTGACGGGCCGCCTCGGCCGACAGGACGAGGGTGTCGTCAACGGGTGCGCCGTCGAGCAGCTCCCGGACGCGCTGGGCAGCCGCCTGCACCTGCCGACCGGCGGGGGGCGCCGGGTCCGGCCAGCTCGCGACCCGGCCCTGCGCGACCAGCGGGTTGAGCTCTGGCGCCGCCTCGACCCACACGTCGACATCGCCCGCCCCCTGCTCACACGCCTGCCGGGCCTCGAGCAGGAAGACCGACGGGCCGAGCGGCTGCCGCTGGGAGCCCCAGTGATGGCCCGAGCACAGCAGCAGCTGCTCGGCGCGGGTGAAGGCGACGTATGCGAGCCGACGCTCCTCGCGGGCGTCGCGCTCGGCGAGGGCGGCCGCGAAGGCCGCGAGATCGTCCTTGCCCAGACCGGCCAGGCGAGGCAGGTCGCCCGCGTCGCCGCGCAGCGGGAACGGCAGCAGCCGCGGCGTCCTGAGCCACGAGGTGCCCTGCGCCCTGCCCGGGAAGACCGCCGGGCCGCCCGCGGCGACCGAGCGGGCCAGACCGGGTACGGCCACGACGGGCCACTCCAGGCCCTTCGCGGCGTGCACCGTCATCAGCTTGACGGTGTCGGCTGCACCCGGAGCGCCGGCGTCGAGACCGTTCTCCTCCTCGGCGGCCGCGGCGAGGTAGGCCAGAAACGCCGACAGCACCGCCTCGCCAGAGCCGTCCTGCGCGGTGTCACCGGCAAAAGACGCAGCCGCGTCAGCGAACGCGTCGAGGTCGGCGCGGGCCTGGGCCGGACCGGGCGCGCCGACCCGGGCAACGACCTCGACGTCCAGGCCGAGGGTGCGCTCCACGTCGGCGACCAGCTCGGGCAGTGGCTGGTCCACCCGTCGGCGCAGCGACCGCAGCTCGTCACGTAGCGCGGACAGCCGCCGGCGGCCCTCGTCCGACAGCCCCGCCTGAGGAAGCTCGTCGAGGGCGTCGACAAGGGAGCCCGCGTCCGCGTCGGTGACGCCGAGCACCACCGCCTCGACCGCGTCGGCCGGCGCCCGCCCGGTCACCCTTCGGACGACCGTGCGGGCCTGCGCACCCAGCGCAGCCAGGTCGCGCGGGCCGATCCGCCAGCGCGGTCCGGTGAGCAGACGCAGCAGGTCGGCGTCGGCCGTGGGGTCGTCGAGCACCCGCAGCGTCGCCAGCAGGTCCGCGACCTCCGGCACGCTGAGCAGGCCACCCAGCCCGACCACCTCCACGGGGACCTCAAGAGCCTCGAACGCCTCGCGCAGCGCCGGAAACAGCGAGCGCTTGCGGCACAGCACCGCGGCCCGGGCCCAGTGCCGGCCGCGCTCGTCATCTGGCGGCAGGGCCAGGACCGCGGCCCGGACCTGCCGCGCGACCCAGTCGGCCTCGCTCAGGACGTCAGGCAGCAGCGCGCAGCGCACCCGGCCGTCGCGCTCGCGCCCGGGCGCCGGCCCCAGCGTGCGGACCTGGACGCCGTCGGTGCGCAGGTCTGCGGCGACCAGGTTGGCCAGCTGCAGCACCCGGCCGCCGCTGCGGTAGCTCGTCGACAGCTGCCGGGTCGCAGCCGGGTCGGCGCCGTAGCGCGCGGCGAACCGGCGCAGCGTGCCGGCACTCGCGCCACGCCAGCCGTAGATGCTCTGGCAGGGGTCGCCCACCGCGGTGACCGGGTGGCCGTCGCCGAACAGCGAGCCCAGCAGCACCTCCTGGGCGGCCCCGGTGTCCTGGTACTCGTCCAGCAGCACCACCGGATGCGCCTCCCGCTCCGCGGCCCGCACCTCGGAGCAGTCGCGGGCCAGCTGGGCGGCCAGGGCGACGACGTCGCCGAAGTCGAGCAGCTCGCGCGCCCGCTTCAGCGCGGTGTAGCTCGCCACCATCGGCAGCAGCTGCTCACGGACCGCCTGGCAGACCAGGACGTCCCGGGCCGGCTTGAGCATCCCGGGTGTCGCGCCAGCGGTCGCCTCCAGCCGGACACCGAGATCCACGACGTCCTGCGGCGCACGCAGGTGCTCCGACAGGTCGCCGGCCAGGGCCAGCACAGCCTGCACCGCGGTCGACTCGGCCATCTCCTTGGCGTCCAGCGGGCCGTCGTAGGTGGCGACGGCACGGGAGGCGAGCTGCCAGCTCGTCGCCGGGGTGATCAGCCGGGCAGCCGGCTCGCGCCCCAGCCGCAGCGCGTGGTCGCGCACCAGGCGCCCGGCATACGCGTGGTAGGTCGACACGACCGGTTCGAGGTCGGCGTACGCGTCGGGGAGCCAGCCGGCGGACCGCAACGCCCGGAGCGCGCTGCGGACCCGGCCCGCGAGCTCATCGGCAGCCTTCGTGGTGAAGGTCAGACCGAGCACACCGTCCGGCTGAACAAGGCCCTGCGCGACCAGCCAGACCACCCGCGCCACCATGGTCGCGGTCTTGCCGCTGCCCGCGCCCGCGACGACGACCCCGGCCGCCAGCGGAGCCGTCACGACCCGTGCCTGCTCGTCGCTGACCGGCTTGTGCAGAACGTGGACGAGGTCGCCGAGCCCGAATGCTTTCCGCAGCAGGACGCCCGTCATCGCAGCACCCCGGTGCCTTCGGACCACAGCGGGCAGCAGGGCCGGACACCGCACCGCTCACAGTGCTCGTTCACCTGCGCGGGGAAGGCGCTGCCGCCCATGCCGTCGACAACCCGCAGGACGAGCTGCTGCGCCCAGCTGGGATCGGGGTCGTCCGCCAACGCCGGCTGGCGCTGCTCCTTGGCCTTGGCGACCCCTTTGAGCTGGAGCAGCGCAGCACCTCCCGATGTCAGCAGCCCCTGCTCGGCGAAGGCGCCGAGCTGGGCGGCGAGCTGGTAGGCGCCGAGCTGCGGGTGCCGCGCCACCTCGCTGTCCCTGGGCTTGGACGTGCCGGTCTTGAGGTCGACAACGACGGCTCGGCCCTGCGCGTCGCGCTCGAGTCGGTCGACCCGGCCGCGCAGCTCCGCGCCCTCGCGCAGCGTGACGCGGACATCCACCTCGGTGCCCACGAGCTCGCGGCCGCTGTCCTGCACCCATGCCAGGAAGCGATCGAGCTGCTGCATGGCCTCGAGACGTCGCCGGCGCACCGCCCACGGCGCGCCGAGGTCGAGCTCTGGCAGTACCTCGTCGAGCCGCGCCTGCAGCTGGCTGCGCTCCAGGGGCGGGTCACCGCTGGCCAGCTCACACAGCGCGTGCACCAGGCTGCCGAGCACCTGCGGTGGCCCGCTGCTGCCGGAGATCCCGACGCCGCTCTCGAGGAACCAGCGCAGCGCGCACAGGTCGAAGGACTCGACCTTGGACGGGGACAACCGCACCGGCTCGCCGGCGCGCACCAGCGGCCCGTCGTCGGACAGCGGCGCGAGCCCCCACCAGCGATCGGGGTGGGCCCCGACCACCCGCGGGCTGGCGTCGTCACCCACCGCGAGCCGGGCCAGCCGCAGGCAGGCTGCCTCACGCAGTGCCGGGTCCGGCGACGTCGCGGCCACCGACCGCAGCTCGGCGAGCAGACCGGCACCGGTGAACGGCCGGCCGACAGGGGTGGCCGTGGGTGGCAGCGGCAGGCCGAGCTCCTCCAGGAAGCGGCTGGGCCGCTCGTCACCACCTTCGCCGGCAGCAACCGCCGTGACCACGAGCCGCTCGCGGGCGCGGGTGATGGCCACGTAGAACAGCCGGCGCTCCTCGGCCAACAGCGCGGCGCGCCGGTCGGCGTGCGGCCCGACCCCGGTCTGCAGGTCAGCGGCGCCCAGCAGCGAGCCGCGCAGCCGCAGGTCCGGCCAGACGCCCTCCTGGACGCCGGCCACGACGACGACCCGCCACTGCAGGCCCTTGCTGGCGTGGGCGGTCATCACCCGTACGGCGTCACCCTCGGGGGTGCGTTGCGAGAGCGAGTCGGCCGGGACCTCCTGAGCGGCGACGTCAGCGAGGAAGCCCAACGCGCCGGCACCGGGCAGGCGGTCGACGTAGCGGGCGGCGGCGTCGAACAGCCCGATAACCGCGTCGAGGGCCCGGTCGGCGACCGCGCCGCGCGGGCCGCCCTCGACGCTGGCCCGCTCCAGCCGCTCGGCGAGCCCGGCGGCCGTCCAGAGCGCCCACAGCACGTCCTCGACCGGGACGGCAGGCAGCGGATCAGGCAGCGGCGGGACAGCGGGGACACCGGCCGCGTCCCGGACCGCCCGGACGAGTCGGTGCAGCCGGGCGAGTGGAGCGGCATGCCGGCCCGGCAGCCCGAGGACCTGCCGCGGGTCGAAGACAGCGCGCACCAGCAGCGCATCGGCAGCGGTGGTGCCACCGGCCCGCAGGCCGGCGTCGCGAAGGGCTCGCCGCAACCGGCGGACCGACAGGCGGTCTGCGCGAACCAGCGGCCCGCCGAGCAGCGCGAGAGCGCCGGGCCCGTCGACGCGCTCCGGTCGCAGCGCGGCGTCGAGCACGTCGAGCAGCGACCTGACGACCGGCTCCTCCGCGAGCGGAACCTCGTCGGCAGGCACCACGACGGGCACCCCGGCAGCCTGCAAGCCGCGCCGCAGACCGGCCAGCGAGCGCGGCGTCGAGCGCAGCAGGACGGCCATGTCGGACCACGCGACGCCGTCGTGCAGGTGGGCGCGCCGCAGCACGTCGGCGACCAGCGCGGCCTCGCC
>JAYVYM010000077.1:0-4932 GCA_043784245.1 Frankiales bacterium | reverse complement strand
CCCGCTCCTGCGGACTCGCCGGCCGGCCGAGCAGCGCTTCGTACATGCTCTCGACCCACTTCTGGTCCGGGGTCAGCGAGCCGCCCACCCGGCCCTGCGCCAGGTTGTAGTTCTCCTGCGAGGCGTAGAAGCTGGCGCCGACCATCGCCACCGGTTGGCCGCCTTGGATAGCCCGGACCCAGCCGTCGCGCCCGGCCGTGTCGGGCTGGCGACCGAGCACATCGGCGTACAGACGCGTGACGACGGTGTTGAGGTACTCCGTGCTGGCAGCCAGCGAGTAGGCGACTCCGAAGCGGCTGAGCCGGCCCTTGACCAGGTCGTCCGTCCAGCCCATCAGCCCTTGGCTCTCGGCCGCCCTGGACAGGAAGTCCAGGTAGAGCGCCTTGACGTACTGCTCGACCTGCACGGGCGGGAAGCCCATGTCGGTGAGCATGCCGATGGCTATCCCGCCGGGGTCACGGATGACCTCCCCCGGTCGCAGGTACGGGGTCATCAGCGAGTCGGCGTCGCCGGCGGGGTAGCGGTCCTCGTCGAGGTGGCTGAAGCTGGAACCGGCGACCCAGCTGCGTGGGGCGTACAGCACGGGCGCCGAGCCCAGGGCGGCAAGGCCGATCGGGCCGGTCCAGGTCAGCATCCCACCGGTCAGTGCGGTGCCGAGATCCGTTGAGGCGCTGGAGTAAGCCAGCAGGTCCTGCGCCCTCGGGGTCGCCGACCGCGCGAGGGAGTCGTAGACGGTCGGGTGGCCGGCGTGACTGCCGATGCTGTTGCTGACGTCCATGCTGCCGACCAGGCCGAGCCCGTGGCCGAGCTCGTGCAGGACGACACTGTCGAAGTCCTCCTTGCTGGTGGACGTCGGGTCTGCCCCGAAGTGCCAGCCGCCGGTCGGCGCGCTGTTGAACACCGCGTCGATGTCGCTCTCGCCGGCCTTCACGTCCTTGCCGAACGCGGCGTCGAGCAGGGCCGAGGGGTAGGCCAGTGAGGTCGGCGAGCCGGTGTCGGCGAAGAACGAGGCCGAGGTCTGACCGAGCAGCATGGGGTCCCCCAAGTCGCGCCAGGTGGCGGTCACCGTGATCGGCACGGTGGACCTGACGACTCGGGCCCAGGTGTCCTTGGCCCGGTCGACGGCGTCCTTCGCCGCCGTCGGCCACAGCGCCACGGCGCCGGTGCTCGATGTGCCGTTCACATAGTTGACCGTCCACGTCGACAGGGCAGTCGGGGCCAGCGCGCTCGCGCGGCCGGTCGCCGTCGCCGTCCGGGAAGCGCCTGAGCGGTCGACCTCGGCGACCAGCGTCGAGGTCGGCCGCGGGTCGGCGCGCAATGGCGCGGGGTGCGGGTCGGCGACCCTGACCAGTGCCGCGCGCCCTGGCAGCCCGAGGGGGGACGAGGGGGTTGCGGAAGGACCCGCCGCGAGAGCCACGGTCGGGGCCGTGACAGCGGTGCCCACGGTGAGCGAGGCGGCCAGACCGGCGGCGGCCGCGAGCAGGGCGGGGCTGCGCCTGCGGGCTGGGTGGGCTGGAAGCGGTAGCGGGCAGGCGGGCACGGTGCTCCGGGTGGCTAGGCAGGTGGGACGGGTGCGCACCGTGTTCGGTTCGGCACGATGTGCCGTCGGCATGAGGCCCCCAGGACCATCCGGGGGGACCGCTACGCTCGCCGTCCACCGGCATCAGCCCACCGGTGCGCCAGCAGCGAGCTCCCGCAGCCCCGAGGACCCCCGTGACCCTGCCTGTCGTGCTGATCGCCGAGGAGCTGGCGCCCTCCGTGCTCGAGGTGCTCGGTGACGGCCTTGCGGTGCGGCATGTCGACGGCGCCGACCGGTCCGCGCTGCTGCCGGCGCTCGCGGACGCCGACGCCGTGCTGGTGAGGAGCGCTACCCGGATCGACGCCGAGGCCCTCGACGCAGCGCCGCGGCTCAAGGTCGTGGCGCGGGCCGGCATCGGCCTCGACAACGTGGATGTGCCGGCTGCGACCGCCCGCGGCGTGATGGTCGTCAACGCCCCGCTGTCCAACATCATCAGCGCCGCCGAGCAGGCGGTGGCGCTGCTGCTGGCGTGTGCCCGCAACACCGCGCCGGCCAGCGCCGCCCTGAAGGCCGGCCGGTGGGAGCGCGCCCGCTGGACCGGCGTCGAGGTCGCCGACAAAACCGTCGGGGTCGTGGGTCTGGGCCGGATCGGGGTGCTGTTCGCACAGCGCATGTCGGCCTTCGGCACCCGGCTGCTGGCGTACGACCCGTACATCAGCACCACGCGGGCGGCGCAGATCGGGGTGCGCCTGGTCGGCCTGGACGAGCTGCTGCGAGAGAGCGACTTCATCTCGATCCACCTGCCGAAGACGCCCGAGACCGTCGGGCTGATCGGCCGCGAGCAGCTGGCGATGTGCAAGCCGTCGGTACGGATCATCAACGCGGCGCGCGGCGGCCTGATCGACGAGGCGGCGCTCGCCGAGGCGCTCGCGGCGGGCACCGTGGCGGGAGCGGGCCTGGACGTGTTCCAGGCCGAGCCGACCACCAGCTCGCCGCTGTTCGGCTTCGACTCGGTCGTGGTCGCACCGCACCTCGGGGCATCGACCGTCGAAGCGCAGGACAAGGCGGGCGTCGCCGTCGCGCGCTCGGTACGCCTGGCCCTCGCGGGTGAGTTCGTGCCGGACGCCGTCAACGTGCAGGCCGGCGGCGTCGTCGCCGAGGAGCTGCGGCCGGCGTTGCCGCTGGTCGAGAAGCTCGGGCGGGTCTTCACCGCCCTCGCCGGCGGGGTCGCCGCGACCCTGCAGATCCAGGTGTGCGGTGAGATCTCCGCTCTGGACGTGTCGGTCCTGCAGCTGGCGGCGCTCAAGGGCGTGTTCGCCGAGGTCGTGGAGGAACAGGTCACCTTCGTCAACGCGCCGGCGCTGGCGGTTGCGCGGGGCGTCGAGGTCAGCCTGGTGACGACCCCGGAGAGCGGCGACTACCGCAACGAGATTCGTCTGCACGGTGTGCTCGCCGGCGGCGCGACGGTGTCGGTGGCCGGCACGCTGACCGGGACGCGGCAGGTGGAGAAGCTCACCGCTGTCGACGGGTTCGATGTCGAGGTGGTGCTCAGCGACCACCTGCTGGTCTTTCGCTACTCCGACGGGCCGGGCGTCGTCGGCCGGATCGGCGCGGCGCTCGGGGCAGCGGGCATCAACATCGCCGGCGCACAGGTCAGCCGCACCCGGCAGGGCGGCGACGCGCTGATGGCCCTCGGGGTCGACAGCGCCGTGCCGGGCGAGCTGCTGGAGTCCATTGCCACCTCGATCGGGGCCCGGGCGGCGCGGGCGGTCGACCTCACGTGACCAGCTTCTCGGCGTACGACGGGACCCGGCTGGCCTATGAGCGGGTCGGCACCGGACGGCCGCTGCTGTGCCTGCCAGGTGGCCCCGGGCGCGCTGCGGCCTACCTGGAGGACCTGGGCGGGCTGGCCGACATCCGGACCCTGGTGCTGCTGGACAGCCGCGCCACCGGCCGCTCGGAGGTCCCGGTCGAGCCGGCGTCGCTGCGCTTCGACCGGCTGGCTGCCGACGTGGAGGCCCTGCGAGAGCACCTCGGGCTCGAGCGGATCGACGTGCTCGGCCACTCCGCCGGCTGCCTGGTCGCGCAGGCATGGGCGGCGACCTACCCCGACCGGGTCGGCCGGCTGGTCCTGGTCACGCCGTCGGACCGACTGCAGGATGGCGACCGCGGTGATGTCGCGGCGATCCGAGCGGGCCGGTCCGCAGAGCCCTGGTACGCCGACGCTGCCGAGGCCCAGGGCGCCCTGGCCGGAGCGCCGCCCGCGCAGCTGCAGTCGCTGGTCCGGGCCACCCGGCCGTTCTTCTACGGCCGCTGGGACGAGCGCACCCAGGCGCACGCGGCGACCGCCGACCGGCAGAGCAGTCGTCGGGCAGAGCTCGGCTTCGACGCGGGTGGCGACGACGTCGACCTGCCGGCGCTCCGGGCCGGGCTCGCAGCACTCGATGCACCGGTGCTCGTCGTCGGTGGCGAGCGCGATGCGCTGACCGGTGTGGCGTCGGTGTTCCGGGTCGCAGCGGCCTTCGCGACAGCAACCGCGGAGGTCCTACCCCGGGCCGGTCACTTCCCGTGGGTCGACGAACCCGCGGCCTTCCGGGCCGTCGTCGAGCCCTTCCTGCGCTGACCCAGGGGCTGCGCGCTCTGGCAGCCGGTCCGCGGCGTAGCCTGCCGGTGTGGCGAGGCTCCTGCTTCTGTGCCGCGGCGGGGCCCTGTCCTAGGTCGGCTCCCCGCCGCGGGAGATCGTGCTGGCCGCACCCGCCCGTCCCCCGGAGAGCCCCGATGCGTCCCGCCCGACCGCAGATCACCCCCATGCCGTACGCCCGCTACACCGCCTTCCCGCCGGTCGAGCTGCCCGACCGCAGCTGGCCGACCAAAGTCATCGACCGCGCACCGATCTGGTGCAGCGTCGACCTGCGCGACGGCAACCAGGCGCTCATCGACCCGATGGACGTCGAGCGCAAGCTCGCGCTGTTCGCGCTGCTCGTCGGCCTGGGATACCGCGAGATCGAGGTCGGCTTCCCGGCCGCGAGCAGCACCGACTTCGACTTCGTACGCCGGCTCGTCGAGGACGACCTGGTCCCCGAGGGCGTCACGATCCAGGTGCTGACGCAGGCCCGTGAGGAGCTCATCGAGCGCACTGTGCAGTCGTTGGTCGGCTTTTCCGGAAGCGCCCTGGTGCACCTGTACAACTCCACCAGCACCCTGCAGCGCGAGGTGGTCTTCGGCCTGGACCGGGCCGGCGTCAAGGACATCGCCGTTCAGGGCGCGCGGTGGTGCGCGAAGTACGCCGAGCAACTGCTGCCCTCGACCGACGTGCGGTGGCAGTACAGCCCGGAGTCCTTCACCGGCACCGAGCTGGACTACGCCCTCGAGGTCTGCGAGGCCGTCATGGACGTCTGGCAGCCGACCCCGGA
>JAYVYM010000076.1:0-3482 GCA_043784245.1 Frankiales bacterium | reverse complement strand
CCCGCAGACGTCGCCGGCGTCCTCGACCTCGCCGTCGACGCCCGCCAGCCCCGGGTCGCCGTGCTCACCGGCGAGGACAGCACCCGCACGCTGCGCACCGGGCGGTTCTCCGGCCCGCTGACGCCCGCGTTGCAGGACCCCGGACTGCGCTCACCGAGCTGGGGCAGCGGCGAGCTCGGGCTGTGGCTGCTGCGTACCGGGGCGCGGCCGGCCGTCCTGCTCGTCCCGCCGACAGCCGGCGCGATCCCCGTCGAGGTCCAGGTCGACGCCTTGCCGGCGCTGGACGGGAACGCCCTGCTGCGGGTCTCCCGTGACGGGACGCGGGTCGCGCTGGTCGCCGGCCGGGTGCTGTTCGTCGGCCGCCTTGAGTTCAATGGGCGGCGACCGCACCTGGTCGCCCTGCGCCGGCTCGCCACGGGGGTCCTGGACGTGGCGTGGCAGACCGGCACGACGCTGGAGGTCCTGGTCGAGGACACCGAGCCGCCACTGCTACCACTGTTGCGACTCTCGGTCGACGGCACCTCGGCGCAGTTCAGTGGCCTGGTCGGCGGTGAGGGCGGCCAGCCGGCGGCCATTGCGGCCTTCGGCGACCAGCCGTTGCTGGTGGAGACGCGTACGGGTACCCGGTCGACCATCTTCAGCGGCGACGTCGGCACGGCGTTCGAGGTGCGGCTGCGGGACGCCGCCCGCCCGTCATACCCCCGCTGAGGCCTGTCCACAGATCGCCGTCAGGCCCTGGTGCGCCACCCCACGGCCGGTCCACCCTTCGCCGATGAACCCCTTCGCCGCCCTGCTCGACCTGGTGCTGCCGGGTGCGTGCGCAGGCTGTGACCTGCCGGGTGAGCAGGTGTGTCTTGCCTGCCGGGGCCACCTCGCGGCGGTGTCGCCGCGCCGGACGGCTCCGGACCCGTCCCCGCCGGGGCTGCCCCGGCTGTGGGCCGCGGGAGGCTACGACGACGTGCTCCGAGGCCTGCTGGTGGGGCACAAGGAGCGCGGGCAGCTCGCCCTGGCCGGTCCGCTCGGCGGGTTGCTGGCGGGTGCGGTCGGTGCGCTCGATGCGGGCGACGTGCTGCTCGTGCCGGTGCCGTCCTCCCGGGCGGCGGTCCGGGCCCGCGGCCATGATCACGCGTTGCGCCTGGCCCGGTCGGCCGCCGCCCAGGCCGGGCTGCGGGCGGCCCCGCTGCTGCGCCCGACGCGGGTGGTCTCGGACCAGGCCGGCCTGACCACGGCCGGTCGGGCCGCCAACCTCGCCGGGGCGCTGACCGCCTGCCGATCGCTGCGGGGGATGCCGGTCGTCGTCGTCGACGACGTCGTGACGACCGGCGCGACCCTGGTGGAGGCAGCCCGCGCGCTGCGGGCCGGCGGCGCCCTGGTCCGGGGAGCGGCCGTGGTCGCCTCGGTGGCCCGGCGGCGGGCGTGATGCCCAGATCGGTGCTGTCGCTCGGGCCGTGTGAGGTCTACCGTCCCACCACGCACCGTCAGGTGCCTGCCGGCGTCGGTGACGACGGGGGGAGGATGAGCCAGGGCCCCAGCAGGGGCTGCGCCGGATCCGCCCCGTCCGTCAGGAGATCACGTGGACATCGTCGTCAAGGGCCGCAACGTCGAGGTGCCGGGCCACTTCCGGCAGCACGTGTCGGACAAGCTCGCGCCGTCCGAACGCCTCGACTCCCGCGTCATCCGCCTCGACGTCGAGCTGAGCCACGAGAAGAACCCCAGGCAGTCCGCGAGCTGCCAGCGCGTGGAGATCACCGTGCGCAGCAAGGGCCCGGTGATCCGCGCCGAGGCCTGCGCCGAGAGCTTCTACGCCGCCCTCGACGCAGCCGTCCTCAAGCTCGAGGCCCGACTGCGCAAGGCGCACGACCGACGCCGGGTGCACCACGGCGGCAAGACCCCCGCGTCGGTCGCCGAGGCGACGGCCGCGCTCCCGCTCGACCTGCCCGAGGCCAGGCTCGCCCTGCTCGACCGGCAGGAGCTGGTGGAGGCCGATGACACCGCGACGCTGGTGGTGCGCGACAAGACGCACAACGCAGTACCGATGACCACCGAGGACGCACTGCACGAGATGGAGCTGGTCGGCCACGACTTCTACCTCTACATCGACACCGAGCAGGGGCTGCCGAGCGTTGTCTACCGCCGGCACGGCTACGACTACGGCGTCATCCGGCTCGCCGCTTCGTGATCGCGTCAGGGCAAGCGGGCGGGCGGTCGTCCGACCGGTGCGAGGACTGCTCGTAGGGCTGCACCCGGCCGTGCCGTGACATCATCTACAGGCGCCGACTGCCGGTGCTGAGCTCTCCGGAGGTCCCTGTTGACCGTCCATGACGCCGCTGGGAACTCCGCGAGCCCGGTCGAGCCCATCCGCGTGCTTGTCGTGGACGACCATGCGCTGTTTCGCCGCGGCCTGCAGATGGTGCTCGAGCAGGAGTCCGACATCGAGGTCGTCGGGGAGGCGAGCGACGGCGCCGAGGCGGTGCAGTCCGCCGCCGAGACGCTCCCCGACATCGTCCTGATGGATGTCCGGATGCCACGCCGCACCGGCATCGAGGCCTGCGCGGCCATCCACGAGACCGCTCCGTCCGCCAAGATCATCATGCTGACGATCTCGGATGAGGAGGTCGACCTGTACGAGGCCATCAAGGCCGGGGCGATGGGCTACCTGCTCAAAGAGATCTCCATCGAGGAGGTCGCCACCGCGATCCGCGCGGTCCACGGCGGCCAGTCGCTGATCAGCCCGTCGATGGCCAGCAAGCTGATCACCGAGTTCGCCTCGATGAGCCGGCGTACCGACGACCGGCAGCAGCTGCCGACCCCACGGCTGACCGACCGCGAGATGGAGGTGCTCAAGCTGGTGGCGAAGGGGCTCAACAACCGCGACCTCGCCAAGCAGCTGTTCATCAGCGAGAACACCGTGAAGAATCACATCCGCAACATTCTGGAGAAGCTCCAGCTGCACTCCCGGATGGAGGCGGTCGTCTACGCCGTACGCGAGAAGCTGCTCGAGATCACCTGAGCCGGCGCGGGTCACGTCAGCTTCGCGAAGACGACCATGTCCGTCCGCTCGGTGCTGCGCGGTCGCGGCCGGACGCTTCGCGCGACACCCTCGCGGACGAAGCCGGCCCGCTCGGCGGCGCGCTGCGACGCGACGTTGTCGACGTCGGCCAGCAGTTCGACCCTGGCCAGGCCCAGCACCTCGATCGCCCAGGCCGTGTGCAGCGCTGCCGCCCGGCCGGCGACCCCGCGACCGCGCGCCCACGGCGCGGTCCAGTAGCCCAGCTCGGCGAGCCCGAGAGCCCGGTCGCGCACGGTCAGCTCGCAGGCCCCGAGCAGCGCACCGCTGGCCGCATCGGTCACCGCTACCGCCGCGACGGTCCCCTCGAGCCAGCTTCGGGCCGTCATCTCCCGCACGTACGCCTGGCCGTCCGACAGCCGGTACGGCGAGGGCACCGGCAGCCAGCGGGCCGTCTCAGGGTCCTCGCACGCCC
>JAYVYM010000075.1:0-2967 GCA_043784245.1 Frankiales bacterium | reverse complement strand
CTTCCGGCGGGCGGCGACTGCCCGGGCCAAGCCGGGCAGCGCGACCCGGGCCCGCCGGCCGGCTCCGACGCTGACCCGCTGCCCGAGCACCGAGTAGTCGGCGGACTCCACCTCGTCCAGGATCCCGCCGTACAGCGCGAGGGCGGTCTCGATGCACGGTCGGCTGGTCGGGTGCAGCAGGTGGACGCCTGACGCGGCGCTGCGGTAGATCTCGCGGGTGCGGGCGACCTGGAAGGCGAGCAGCCGGCGCACCGGGCCGTCAACGACCCCGCGCTGCAGGCGCTCGCGGGTCACCCCGAACGCGTCGAGGTCGGCCATCGGCAGGTAGATCCGGCCGCGCTGCAGGTCCTCGCCCACGTCCCGGATGAAGTTGCTGAGCTGGAAGGCGATACCGAGGTCAGCGGCGTACGGGTCGGCCACCTCTCGCGGCACCAGCGGCTCCAGGATCGGCACCATCTGCAGGCCAATGACGGCCGCGGAGCCGTGCACGTAGACCATCAGGTCGTCGTACGTCGCGTACTCGATGACGGTGAGGTCCATCCGCATCGAGGCCAGGAAGTCCTCGACGTACTGCAGCGGGATGTCCCAGCGACGGACCGTGTCGACGACTGCCCGGCTGATCTCGTGCTCGCTGCCGCCGGCCTGTACGTCGGCGATGAACTGCTCGCCCCAGCCCACCAGCCAGCTGGCCTTCTGGGCGTCCGTCAGAGTGCTGGCCAGGTCGTCGACGATCTCATCGGCGTAGCGGGCAAACCCGTACAGGGCGTGGACGTATGGCCGCTTCCAGGGCGGCAGCAGCAGCGTCGCGAGGTAGTACGTCTTGCCGTGGCTGGCGTTGAGCCGTCGGCACGCCTCGTACGACGCGCGCAGTGCCGGGTCGCAGATCCCGGCTGCGTCAAGCTCGCGTGCGCTCACCGGCACAGTCTGGCAGTGCTACCGGGCGAGCAGCATCGACCGGGAGCGGTAGGTCTTGTCCTTGCCCAGGATCCGCTCGGCCGCCAGCCGGCCGCTGATCAGCACCATCGGGACGCCGACGCCGGGCTGGGTGCCGGAGCCCGCGAAGACCACACCGTCGACCTTGGGGGCCAGGTTGGTGGGCCGGAACGGTCCGGTCTGGAAGAACGAGTGTGCGGAGGCGAACGGCGCACCCGCCGCCATGCCACGCGCCTGCCAGTCCGCCGGGGTCGTGACGTTCTCGACCTCGATGGCGTCGTCGAACCCGACGTAGCCCAGGGCCTCGAGCCGGGCGACGCACTCGTCGCGGTAGCGCGGCCCGACGACATCCCAGTCGATGCCGCTGGTCATGTCTGGCGTCGGGAACAGCACGTAGTAGATCTGCTTGCCGTCCGGCGCCAGCGACGGGTCGCTGCGGGTCGGGTTGGTGACCAGCACCGACGGGTCAGCCATCAGCTGCTTGCGGTCGATCAGGTCGGTGAACACCCCGCGCCACTGCTTGCCGAAGTGGATGTTGTGATGCGCGGTCTTGGTGTAGGCCTGGGTGGAGCCGGCCAGCAGCAGGAAGCAGCTGGGGGAGTACGTCAGGCTCTTGACCCGCCGCGGGGTGGCCTCCGGCGGCAGCAGCTCGCGGTAGGCCACCGGCAGGTCCGGGTTGAGCACGACGACGTCGGCGTCGTAGCGCTCGCCGTCGGTCGTCTCGACGCCGACCGCCCGGCCGTGCTCGACGAGCACCCGGGCGACGCTGCGCCCGTACTGCAGCTGCACGCCGTGCTTCTCGGCAGCACCCGCCAGGGCTCGTGGCACCGCGTGCATGCCGCCCTTGGGGAAGTACACGCCGGCAACGGAGTCCATGTAGGCGATCACCGCGTAGATGGCCAGGGCGTCGTACGGGCTGAGACCTGCGTACATCGACTGGAAGCTCATCACCCGCTGGGTACGCGGGTCCTTGAGGTACTGCCCGACCTTGGGGGCCAGCTTGCGGAAGCCGCCGAGGGCAACCAGCCGGGCCAGGTTGGGGGTGATCAGGTCGAACGGGGAGTCGATGTTGCGATCGATGAAGTCCTTCATCTCGTACCGGTAGAGCTTGGAGACGAAGTCGACGTAGCGCAGGTAGCCGCGCGCCTCGTCGGGACCGCAGACCTGCTCGACCTCCGCGGCCATCTCGCCGACGTCGGCCTTGACGTCCAGCACCGAGCCGTCCGGGTAGAACGCGCGGTACAGCGGGTCGACTGGCGTCAGCTCGAGCCAGTCCTCCAGCTTCTCGCCGACGCAGTCCAGCGCGTCGGCGATTAGGTCGGGCATCGTCAGCACGGTCGGGCCGGTATCGAAGCGGTAGCTGCCGCCGCCCGGCGAGGCGAGCTCCAGCTGCCCGTTGCGGCCGCCCGGGACGTCCTCGCGCTCCAGCACCGTCACGTCGCGGCCGGCCCCGGCGAGCCGCAGTGCGCACGACAGGCCCGCCAGCCCAGCTCCCACGATCACGACACGATCAGTCTTTCCAGGAACGGTTTTCACGCCTTCGATCCTACGGTCGCAGGCGCCTCCCGGCTGACCGGCGTGGCCGGCCTGTGCCGCCCGCCACGGCCTTCGTACGCCTGCGATCACGCAGAAAGTGGCGTACGCCACGCGCAGCGGCCCCTGTGCCGGGTCCGCTCAGGGGTTGACGGCGGAGAGCTCCAGGGCGATGCCGTCCGGGTCGCGAAACTCCAAGATCGACACCTGTCCGAGGTTCTTGACCGGCTCGTGCAGCACCCCGAGTGCGTCGAGTGTCGCTGCGGCGGCCTGCAGGACTGCCGGCGAGGCGACCGTGAGTGACAGGTGGTCCAGACCGACGCGGTCCGCCGAGAACGCGTCGTCGCGGGTGGCGACCGGCCGCAGGCCGAACAACCCGCCCGGCCAGCTGTAGATGATCCCGCCGAACAGGAACGCGAGCTGCTCGCGGGTCGCCTCGTCGGCGCCGGCCGGAACCTCGTAGGCCACCTCCCACCCGAACAGCGCGTCGTAGAAGGCGCG
>JAYVYM010000074.1:0-2799 GCA_043784245.1 Frankiales bacterium | reverse complement strand
GCAGTCTGCCAGGGTCGGCGTGCCGGCGGCCGCCTGACTCCGGCCGCATCCATGGCGCAGGACAGCAGCCGCTCCCTACGCTGGCCGGGTGTCCACGCTGGCCGACCTGCTGCACGACCGCACCGCGCTGACCCCTGCCGACATCGACTGGCTGCACCGCCTGGTCGCGGAGTGGCAGCTGGTCAGCGACATGTCCTTCGCCGACCTGGTGCTGTGGGTGCGCACCCGCGACGGGTGCTGGCTGGCGGCGGCGCACATGCGACCGACGACGGGACCGACCGTCTACCCGTACGACGTGGTGGGCACCGAGCTGCGCGGTGAGCCGGCCCGACGGCTCGAGCGAGCGCCCCCGGCGACGCAGGCGGTGGCAGCTGACGCATCGGGGCGGCTGCCGGTAGGCCAGCAGACCGTGCCGGTGCTGCGCGGCCGGACGGTGGTCGCCGTTCTGTCGCGGGACCAGCAGCTGATCGCCGGGCGCATCCCGAGTCAGCTGGAGCTGGCCTACCTCGGCAGCGCAGGCGAGCTGCTGCAGATGATCTCGGAGGGTACGTTCCCCTACCCGGGGCATGGCGCCGACCCCGAGAGCGCGCCGCGCGTCGGCGACGGGCTGCTTCGCCTGGACCGTACCGGCCACGTGGTCTACGCCAGCCCGAACGCGCTGTCGGCCTACCGCCGGCTCGGCGTCTCCGGCGACCTGCTCGGGGCGCATCTGGGCCACACCGTGGCGACGTTGTCAGCCGGTCAGGGTCTGGACGAGCCGCGCGGCTCGGCGGCACTGGCAGCGGCCCTGCGGTTCGGTGAGCCGCGTGAGTCCGAGGTGGAGGCGCAGGGCGCCACCGTGCTGCTGCGCGCGATGCCGCTGGTGCCGGCGGGGGAGCCGCGCGGCGCGCTCGTGCTGGTCCGGGACGTGACCGAGCTGCGTCGCCGTGACCGTCAGATCGTGGGCAAGGACGCGACCATCCGGGAGATCCACCACCGGGTGAAGAACAACCTGCAGACGGTAGCCGCGTTGCTGCGCCTGCAGTCCCGGCGGTTGCCTGATCCGTCGGCCCGGGCCGCACTGGAGGAGTCCGTACGCCGGGTCGCCAGCATCGCGATGGTCCACGAGACCCTCTCGTTGACGCTCGACGAGATGGTGGCCTTCGACAGCATCGCCGACCGCGTCCTCGCGATGTGTGCCGACGTTGCTGCGGCCGAGTGCGACGTCGTCGTAGGACGCCACGGCGACATCGGGACGCTGCCTGCCGACATCGCCACGCCACTGTCGATGGTGCTCACCGAACTCGTCCAGAACGCCGTCGAACATGGCTTCCCAGCCGGACCCGGCAGCATTGAGGTACGCGCGGAGCGCAGTGTCGGCGAGTTGCGCCTGGTGGTGCACGACGACGGGCGGGGCCTGCCGGCGGGCTTCGACCTCGCGACCTCACCAGGGCTCGGGCTGCTGATCGTGCGCACCCTGGTGGAGGGCGAGCTTCGTGGCACGCTTGAACTACGGTCCGGGGACGGTGGCGGGACCGACGCCCTGCTCTGGCTCCCGTTGCCGCGCTGAACTGGCGGTTCAGCCGGAGTGCGCCCTCAGCCGGATGCTTCCGCGAGCGAGCAGTCGCCGCTCGTCCTCGCTGGTGGCGCCCCAGACCCCGGAGTCCTGACCGCTCTCGAGCGCCCACGTCAGGCAGTCGGCGACGACGGGGCAGCGACGGCAGACGACCTTTGCCTCCTCGACCTGGACTGCGGCAGGACCTGCGGTGCCGATCGGGAAGAACAGCTCAGGGTCCTCGTCAAGGCAGAACGCGTGGTGGCGCCAGTCCATGCAGTCCAACTCCTCGTCTGGGGCAGCCGGCCCTCCCGGGCGGCCACGGTGGCCCCCGTCGCGTGCCTGCCACGGGGTCGTGCTGTCGTGCGGGGTCGCTGTCGTGCGGGATCGCTGCCGTGCGGGCGTGCTGTCGTGCTGGCTCGGCGTCTGTCCTAGGTCATGGTCGGACGATCCGCTGCTGCAGGCTCGGTCTAGGACCGTGCTTGCTCAAGCCTTACGGACACAGTTGCACCAGGTCAACCCGCAGGCAAGCGCCCCGCCCCAGCTCTTGGGCACGACCGTGTCGGGTTCGTCACGTCCTTGCCGGGCGGTATTGCCAGGTGATTGCGACGAATCGATGTGAGGCCACGCCGAACGATGCGTCAGGCCACCACGCACAGTGCGGCCGGCACGCTGGTCAGGACGACGCGGGTGCGGTCGCCCAGATCCTCGCCGTCGAGCTGGAAGGGCTGCGGTCGGCCTGACGACAGCACCAGCTCACTCGCGTCATGCACGGCCAGGACGTCGCGGCCTCGGGGGTGCGGCCGACGGGCGAGGATCTGCTGCAGGTGCCACAGCGTCGGCAGGGTGCGCAGCCGCCGCAGGCCGAACAGGTCAAGTCCGGTGTCGAAGGACGCACGCGGGCACGGGTCGACGGCCCGGGCTCCGAGGTAGGTCCACGGCGCCGTGTTGCAGACCAGGGCGAGCCCGAGCGGCTCGGGCTCGCTGCCCGGCCGCTCCAGGAGCAGGGCCCGCTCGCGACGTTCGGTGTGCACGAAGAACTGCCGGAAGCCGCCGCAAACGTAGCGCCCCGGGGTAGCCCGCCGGCCCGCTGCCCGGGATCGGTCCACGAGGCGGACCACGCCGGCATCGAACCCCAATCCGGCGTTGAAGGTGAACCAGCGGTCATCGGCTCGGCCCAGCCCGACGGTGCGCCGACGGCCTCGGCGCAACGCCTCCATGAGCATGCTGGTCGCGTCTTTCGCAGAGTTGGGAAGTCCGAGAGC
>JAYVYM010000073.1:0-5540 GCA_043784245.1 Frankiales bacterium | reverse complement strand
GACCCCGAGCAGGTCGTGGTGCGAGACCGGCGGCGGATCGACCCGGAGACGGGGCAGCCGCGTCCGGGGGCGGCCGACGGCGGTCCGCCCCCGGCGGGGTCAACCGGCGGCGGTCCGCCCCCGGCGGGGTCAACCGACGGCCGGCCGCCGCTCGCTCAGCCGACCCGGGATCCTGACTCGCCGGCCGACCTGCCGGGGGCCGCTGGCGAACCGACGGCTCCCGATCCGGTGACGGAGCTGACGGCGGACCTGCAGCGGGTGAGCGCCGAGTACGCGAACTACCGCAAGCGGGTGGCTCGCGACTCGGCTGCGGTCGTGGAGTTCGCCACCGCCTCGGTCGTGGACCGGCTGCTGCCGCTGCTCGATGATGTCGAGCGCGCCCGCGAGCACGGTGACCTCGACGGTGCCTTCAAAGTCGTCGGGGAAGGGCTCGAAGGGCTCGTCGGCAAGCTCGGCGTGCAGCGCTTCGGCGCCCCTGGGGACGCCTTCGACCCGCAGGTGCACGAGGCCGTCATGTCCGCGCCCGAGGACCCGGCGGCCACCGTCGCCACCTGCGTTCAGGTGTTCTCGCCGGGCTACCGGCTTGCCTCCGGCCGGGTGCTGCGCGCCGCCAAGGTGGTCGTCGCGGAACCGGCCGCGCCGACGGGCCCGGCTGCGGCCGGGGGCCGAGAGGCGTGAGGTGAGCGCGCGCGACTCGGTCGAGAAGGACCACTACGCGACCCTCGGTGTCGCGAAGGACGCCGTGGCGGCCGACATCAAGAAGGCCTACCGCACTCTCGCGCGCGAGCTGCACCCGGACACCAACCCGGCCGGGGAGGAGCGCTTCAAGCGCGTCTCCGAGGCCTATGACGTGCTGTCCGACGACGTCAAGCGCCGTGAGTACGACGAGCAGCGGGCCGTGTTCGGCAGCGGCCCGCGCGGTGGCGGGGGCGGGACGGCCTTCGACCTCGGAGACCTGTTCGGCAGGGCCGGCGGGGTCGGCGATGTGCTCGGTGGATTGTTCGGCGGCAGCGGGGTCCGGGCCGGTGGCCGGCCCCGCAAGGGGTCCGACGTCGAGGCCGCCGTCACGCTGTCCTTTCTCGATGCCCTGCGCGGAGTCACCGTCCCGCTTCGGCTGACCACGACCGGCGCCTGCGAGACCTGCCGAGGTAGCGGAGCGGCGCCGGGCACCAGCCCCCGGGCCTGCGGGGTCTGCGGGGGCCAGGGCATGACCAGCCGCAACCAGGGTGGCTTCGCCTTCGCCGAGCCATGCGCCGCCTGCCGGGGCACCGGCCGGGTCATCGACACCCCGTGTCCGACCTGCGCAGGCAGCGGCCAGACCAGTCAGGAGCGCACCCTGACGGTGCGGGTGCCGGCCGGCGTCGAGCAGGGCCAGCGGGTCCGGGTTGCCGGCCGCGGCGCACCGGGGGACCGCGGTGGGCCCCCGGGTGACCTGCTCGTGCTGGTGAACGTCAACCCGCACGCGCTGTACGGCCGCAAGGGCGACGCGGTGACGCTCCCGGTGCCCCTGACCTTCGCTGAGGCCGCACTCGGCGCGCAGGTGCGGGTCCCGACCCCGGACGGCGCCTCGGTGACGCTCCGCATCCCGCCGGGGACGTCGTCCGGCCGCACCTTCAGGGTGCGCGGCCGCGGCGTGCCCAAGCGCAGCGGCACAGGCGATCTGCTGGTCACGGTCGAGGTTGCCGTTCCGGCCCGGCTGACCGCCGAGCAGGAGCAGGCGCTGCGTGCGTACGCGGTGGTGGCGCCGGAGGATCCGCGCGCCGGTCTGCTCGAGGCGGGCGCATGAGGCCGGCGCGGCCTGGGGATCGGGTCGGATAGTGAACGAGGACCTGCCGGTCTTCGTGATCTCGGTGGCGGCCGAGCTCGCCGGCATGCATCCGCAGACGCTGCGCCAGTACGACCGGCTGGGCCTGGTCACGCCGGGACGTTCCGGCGGCGGCGGCCGCCGCTACTCGGCCCGCGACGTCGCCATGCTGCGTCAGGTGCAGCGGCTCTCCCAGGAGGAGGGCGTCAACCTGGCCGGCATCAAGCGGGTCATCGAGCTGGAGGACGCGCTCGAGGCCGTCCGGGCTCGCAACGCCGACCTGCTGGCCGAGCTCGCGGCAGCCCGCGCGGCGCTGGTGGGGGCGCACGACACCGCCGTGGCCTCGATGCGTCGTGACCTTGTCCCGCTACGTGACAACGCCCTGGTCATCTGGAAGCCGCGAGCCTGATGTCGTGGGGACAGCTCAGCCGAGGCTCCGTCCAGCGCCTGGCGACCACCAGGTCATGGCGCGGCTAGTCAGAACAAGTTGAGCGGAACACGCTCAACAGGCACGACGTTGCAGAAAACAGGACGCCCGCTTGGGCCTGACTGCCCCGTACCCGTGGAGAGCACCCGTGACCAACCCCTCCGGAGACCGCCTGACAACCAAGAGCCAGGAGGCCGTGTCGACGGCCGTCCAGCGGGCGGTGACCGAGGGCCACCCGGAGGTGTCTCCCGTCCACCTGCTGCTGGCCCTGCTCGACCAGCCGGAGGGTATTGCCGGCTCGCTCCTGCAGGCGGTCGGTGCCGACACCCGGGCCGTGCGCAGCCGCGCGGAGCAGCTGCTGCGGGCGCTGCCCACGGCGTCGGGCTCGACGCTGGCCGCACCACAGCTCAGTCGCACGCTGCTCGCGTCGCTGGCGGTCGCGCAGACCAAGGCGAAAGAGGTCGGCGACGACTTCGTGTCCACCGAGCACCTGCTGGTCGGGCTCGCTGACGCCGGTGGTGAGGTCGCCACCCTGCTCCGCGGTCAGCAGGCCCTCCCGAAAGCCCTTGTCGAGGCCTTCGCCAAGGTCCGCGGTGGGGTCCGGCGGGTGACCAACCAGGACCCGGAGGGGACGTACAAGGCGCTCGAGAAGTACGGCGTCGACCTGACGTCACGCGCCCGGCGGCAGGAGCTGGACCCGGTGATCGGCCGGGACGCCGAGATCCGCCGCGTCGTGCAGGTCCTGTCACGGCGTACGAAGAACAACCCGGTGCTCATCGGCGAGCCGGGCGTGGGCAAGACCGCCGTCGTGGAAGGGCTCGCCCAGCGGATCGTCGACGGCGACGTACCGGAAAGCCTGCGTGGCAAGCGGATCGTGGCGCTCGACCTCAGCGCGATGATCGCCGGCTCGAAGTACCGCGGCGAGTTCGAGGAACGGCTCAAGGCGGTCCTGGAGGAGATCAAGGGCGCCGAGGGCCAGATCATCACCTTCATCGACGAGATGCACACGGTCGTCGGCGCGGGCAAGGCCGAGGGCTCGATGGACGCCGGAAATATGCTCAAGCCGATGCTGGCCCGCGGCGAGCTGCGGATGGTCGGAGCCACCACGCTGGACGAATTCCGGCAGAACATCGAGAAGGACCCGGCGCTGGAGCGGCGTTTCCAGCAGGTGCTGGTCGGCGAGCCGAGCGCTGAGGACACCGTCGCCATCCTGCGCGGCCTGAAGGGCCGGTACGAGGCACACCACAAGGTGGAGATCTCAGACTCAGCGCTGGTAGCGGCTGCGACGCTGTCCGACCGCTACATCACCTCGCGCTTCCTGCCGGACAAGGCGATCGACCTCGTCGATGAGGCTGCGTCGCGGCTGCGCATGGAGATCGACAGCCGCCCGGTCGAGGTCGACGAGCTGCAGCGCACCGTCGACCGGATGCGGATGGAGGAGCTCGCGCTCGAGCGGGAGACCGACCAGGCCTCGCAGCAGCGCCTGGTCGAGCTGCGGCGCGAACGTGCGGACCGCGACGAGGAGCTGCAGGCGCTGGTCGGGCGGTGGGAGCAGGAGAAGCAGGGCCTCAACCTGGTCGGTGAGCTGAAGGAGCGCCTCGACGCGCTGCAGACCCAGCTCGAGCGCCACCAGCGCGACGGCGACCTGGAGGCGGCGTCCCGCCTGCAGTACGCCGAGGTGCCCGCTGTCCAGAAGGAGCTCGAGGCGGCCTCGGTGGCGGCCGACTCCCGCGGCGCCATGGTCAAGGAGAAGGTCGGCCCCGACGACGTCGCCGACGTGGTCTCGGCCTGGACCGGGATCCCCGCCGGCCGGCTGCTCGAGGGTGAGACGGCCAAGCTGCTGCGCATGGAGGAGGCCCTCGGGCAGCGGCTGGTCGGCCAGGAGTCGGCGGTCCGGGCGGTGTCCGACGCCGTCCGGCGCGCCAGGGCCGGCATCAGCGACCCCGACCGGCCGACCGGGTCGTTCCTGTTCCTGGGCCCGACCGGCGTCGGCAAGACCGAGCTGGCCAAGGCGCTCGCCGACTTCCTGTTCGACGACGAGCGCGCGATGACCCGCATCGACATGAGCGAGTACGGCGAGAAGCACTCGGTCGCCCGGCTGGTCGGCGCGCCCCCCGGCTACGTCGGCTACGACCAGGGCGGCCAGCTCACCGAGGCGGTCCGGCGTCGGCCGTACACCGTGGTGCTGTTCGACGAGGTCGAGAAGGCCCACCCTGACGTGTTCGACGTGCTGCTGCAGGTGCTCGACGACGGCCGGCTCACCGACGGCCAGGGCCGCACCGTTGACTTCCGCAACACCATCCTGGTGCTGACGAGCAACCTCGGGTCGGCGTACGCCAGCGACCCGCTGCTGGACGCGGAGCAGCGCCGCGACAAGGTCATGGACCTGGTGCGACACACCTTCAAGCCGGAGTTCGTCAACCGGCTCGACGAGATCGTGGTGTTCGACGCGCTCTCGACCGACCAGCTGGCCCGCATCGTCGATCTGCAGGTCGCGCTGCTCGCCGCCCGGCTGCGCGACCGGCGGCTGACGTTGACGGTGACTGCTGCCGCCCGCGAGTGGCTGACGCTGACCGGCTACGACCCGCTGTACGGCGCCCGCCCGCTACGCCGGGTCGTCCAGTCCGCGATCGGCGACCAGCTGGCCAGGAAGATCCTGTCCGGCGAGGTGCGCGACGGCGACGAGGTCGTTGTCGAACGGTCCGGCGACGGGCTGGCCGTCGGGGCTCGTCACGACCTGGTCAAACTGTCGTAGGCGAGCCTGACGGCGCGCTCACGGAGGTGGCGGCCCGGCTCGCCGCGGTGCACGGCCTACGGGCGTACAACGCGGTGCAGCTCGCCAGTGCCACAACTGGTCGCGCCGTGCCGCCCGAGCTCGCGGTGCTGGCGTGCTTCGACCGCTCCCTGCGGGCCGCTGCGGCGGTCGAGGGCTTCGGGCTGCTGCCGCGCGTCCTGCGATAGGCCGGCAGCCGACCGGCCATGCTCCAGGGGAGCCGGGTGTCGCAGGGCAACAGCGCACGGGCCTACATCACCCGGTCAATGAGCCGCCGGCCGCCGGCCCTCCGCGGATGCCCGCGCGCGCCTCGGGCAGGCTGAATGCATGCCCACCGCACTCGTCACCGGCGCGACCGCCGGCATCGGCGCCGCGTTCGCCCGCCGCCTCGCCGCTGACGGCTACGACCTCGTGCTGGTCGCCCGCGACGAGGGCCGGCTGCGAGCGGTCGCGGCGGCCCTGCCGGTCGCGGTGGAGGTGCTGCCGGCCGACCTCGCGACCGACGCGGGCTGCGCCCGCATCGAGTGGCGGCTCGG
>JAYVYM010000072.1:0-3367 GCA_043784245.1 Frankiales bacterium | reverse complement strand
GCAGCTGGGCGTCCAGGGCGGCCGGCAGACGGGTCATCACGCCGGCGAGCTGTCGCCAGGCGTCCTGCTCCTCGTCGCTGAGCCAGCGGGGCTCAACCGCTGGGGGCACGGCAGGCCGGGACACGGGCAGAGAGTACGGCGTGGGGGGTGGCTCACCGGACCGCTGACGCTCACGAGCGCGGCGACACCGGCCGGCCAGAGCGCCGTCGCCGGTCCGTCACGGACGCGCCCGATTGGCTCGCGAGGTTGCGCCGCATGGCGCTACGCCGCGCGACGTAAGGGGTCGAGGCACAAGGGGTCATCCTCCTCGTCGGACAGGACCATCCATGACCGTGATCACCTGGCGCATCAGCAAGAGTTGCTGCATCTGCGCGATGGCGGCCGCCGCCGTCAGCTCCGTGCTCGTCGGCGCCACCGGCACCGCGACCGCGAGCGCGGCGCCCGGGCCCGGCGCTGCCGGCTCGTTGTCGCTGCTCGCCTCGAAGTGGGGCGGCAAGCAAGCCGACGATGTGGCGCTGGCCGACGGCAAGGTCAACCGCGCCGACCAAGACCCCGGCTCCCTCTACACGCTCACCCGCGCCACCGGAGCCCGCCAGCTGTGGAAGCACACCGACGCGGCGGGCCGTCCGCTCACGGGTACGGGCGTGACGGTCGCGCTACTCGACTCCGGGGTTGCCTCCGTGCCCGGCCTGGACGCGGTGGGCAAGGTCGTGCTGGGGCCCGACCTGTCCGGGTCGGACACGACCAGTGCCGGTGACGCGTTCGGCCACGGCACCTTCATGGCCGGGCTGATCGCCGCCAGGGACCCGGCTACGAATAAGGACGGTCGGTCCGTGGCGGCCGAGGCGGCAGCGCCGGACGTCCAAGAGGGCCTGGCGCCGGATGCCGGACTCCTCTCGGTCAAGCTGGCCGGAGCCGACGGAGTCGTCTCGGTGGACGCGGTCATCGCGGGCCTCGCCTGGACCGTCGCGCACCGCAACGACAACGGCATGCACGTACGTGTCGTCAACCTCTCCTTCGGGGCCGACGCGCTCCAGCCCTACGAGGTTGACCCGCTGGCCGCGGCCGTCGAGGCCGCTTGGCGGGCTGGCATCGTGGTGGTGGCCTCGGTCGGCAATGACGGGGCGAGCGCGGGTCACGTCGCCGACCCGGCGCTGGACCCGTTCGTGCTCGCGGTCGGTGCTTCTGACCCGCTCGGCAAGGTCGGCGGGTGGGACAAACCGGTGCTGGCCGACTTCAGCCAGCGGGTCGCTACCGGACGCCACGCCGACCTGGTGGCGCCCGGCACCTCCGTGGTCAGCCTGCGTGCGCCCGGGTCCACGATCGATGTCGGCAACCCGCAAGGGCTCGTCGCCGGTGACGCAGCGGGACGATTGTTCCGCGGCTCCGGCACGAGCCAGGCCGCCGCCGTCGTCAGCGGTTCGGTCGCCCTGCTCCTGCAGGCGCACCCCGAGCTCACGCCGGACCAGGTAAAGGCAACGCTGGTCCGTACCGCAGAGGCGATCCCGAGCGCCGGCACCGACGCCGGTACCGGCCAGATCGACCTGGAGCAGGCTCTGCGCGCGGCCGACGACATCGCCTCAAAGGATGCGCTGCGCTTGCGTACGGCCGTCCAGAGCTTCCCGAGCTCCACCGGCCTCGACGGCTACGCGCCCGACGCGCTGGTCGGCGACTGGGACGGCGCCCGCTGGAACGGTGCCCGCTGGAACGGTGCCCGCTGGAACGGTGGCGACTGGTCGTGACGTCGTCGGCACGGCAGGCAGATCGCCTGCCGGCTGCGCCCGGTCCCAGCCTGGCCGTGAGCAGGCCCCTCCCGGACGTGCCCGCACCCACGCCGCCGGGCCGCGGCCCGGCCACGCTGACCGGCTGCCTGACGGCCCTGCTGGGGGCGGCTGCGCTCGGCCTCGCGGTGACCGCCGGAGGCGTGGCGCGGCCGACGCACGCCATCGCCATCGGCCTGGTGCTGGCCGGACTTTTCGCGGCCGCCGAGGTCGGCTACGTCTCGGTGGAGTTCCGGCGGCAGACGTACTCCTTCACCGTCGCCGGAATCCCGCTCGTGCTCGGGCTGCTCGCCCTGCCGACGGTCTGGGTCGTCGTCGCCAGGGTGCTCGGGGCGGCAGGAGTCCTGCTGCTGCAACGCCTCGCCCCGGTCAAGACGGCGTACAACCTGGCGGCGTTCGCGTTCGAGACGGCACTGGCCGGCTGGCTGCTGGCGCACTGGGGGCTGTCCGGGGCGGTCCTGGATCTGCGGGTCGCGCTGGTGACGTACGCAACCCTGCTCGCGCTCGACCTGTTGATGACCACCCTCGTGCTGTGCCAGATCCGGCTCCACGGCGGCAGCCTGGGTCGCCCGCAGGTCGCCGCCGCGCTGCTGCCTGCGAGCGTGTTCAATGCCGTCGCGCTCGCGTTCGCCCTGGTGGCGGCGGTTCTGCTGAGGCAGGGCGAGCTCGGCTGGACGCTGCTGGCGGCGGTGACCGGGGTCAGTGCGGCTGCCTATCGCGCACACACCCGCCTGACCGCCCGGCACGAGGCCCTCGGTCAGGTCAGCGACTTCGTCGAGGACACCTCGGGCGCGGAGACGGTCGACGCGCTCGCCGGGCAGCGCGTCGCCCGGGTCCGCGCGCTGCTCGGCGCCGGCACCGCGCAGGCGCTGCTGGGAGAGCCCGGCAGCGATCGGCTGATGCAGCTGACCGTGGACAGCACCGACCGGCTCGTCGTGACCTCCCTGCTCCGGCACGAGGTCGACTGGCTGTGCCAGCGGGTTCAGGACCAGGACGAGGCGGTGCTGGTCACCCGCCGGTGCAAGGACGCCGGCCTGCGCCGCTGGCTCGCCGACCGGGGGGCGTGGGACGCCGTGGTGGTGCCGCTGACGCACGGCGAAGGCCTGCGCGGCGTTCTGCTGGTGACCGACCGGCAAGCCGATCACGCGACGTTCACCTCCGACGACGTCACGATGCTGCGCTCGCTCGCCGGGCACCTGGGCGTCGCGTTGCGCAGCACCCGCCTGCTCCAGCGGTTGCGTCACGACGCCACCCATGACGTCCTCACCGGACTCGCCAACCGTGCGCTGCTGCAGGAGCGCCTCGACGCGGTGCTCGCCGACGACGAGCTGGCTGACGCCGCGGTCCTGCTGCTGGACCTGGACGGGTTCAAGGAGGTCAACGACGCGCTGGGCCACGAGGTGGGGGACCGGCTTCTGCGGGTCGTGGGCGAGCGGCTCGACGCCTGCTCACCGCCCGGTTCCACGGTGGCCCGGCTAGGCGGCGACGAGTTCGCGGTGCTGCTGCCGATCGCGACCGGCGTCGATCCGCAACGGGCCGAGCGGCTCGGCGTGGTCGCCGACGAGCTGGCCGCCGTCCTGGCCGCG
>JAYVYM010000071.1:0-2711 GCA_043784245.1 Frankiales bacterium | reverse complement strand
CCCACGCCGGGCACGGCATCGAGCTCGGCCAGATCCACCGGTTCACCGCCGACTGGGAACGCCAAGCCACGGGCCCAGGACCCTCTAATACGTCTCTGAACTGCCCTTATAGGGCGAATTCAGACGTTGAAGCGGAACTCCACCACGTCGCCGTCCTGCATGACGTAGTCCTTACCTTCCATCCGCGCCTTTCCTGCAGACCGCGCGGCCACCACAGAGCCCAGCTCCACGAGGTCAGCAAAACCGATGACCTCGGCCTTGATGAAGCCGCGCTGGAAGTCGGTGTGGATGACGCCGGCCGCCTCCGGTGCGGTGGCGCCCTTCGGGATCGTCCAGGCACGGGTCTCCTTGGGGCCGGCCGTCAGGTAGGTCTGCAGCCCGAGGGTGTCGAAGCCGATCCGCGCCAGTTGGTGTAGCCCTGACTCCTGCTGGCCCATCGACTGGAGCAGCTCCAGGGCCTCGTCCTCGGCCATCTCGATGAGCTCGGACTCGACCTTGGCATCGAGGAACACCGCCTCGGCGGGCGCGACAAGCTCGGCCAGCGCGCTACGTACGGCCGGGTCGGCAAGCTCATCCTCATCGAGGTTGAACACGTACAGGAACGGCTTGGCGGTCAAGAGCTGCAGCTCGCGTAGCGGGCCGCGGTCAACGCCGGACTGGTAGATCGTCCGGCCGGAGTCGAGCACCGCCTGGGCCTGTCGTACGGCGTCGAGGACGGCAACGGACTCCCGCTTCAGCCGCACCTCCTTCTCCAGCCGGGGGATCGCCCGCTCGACGGTCTGCAGGTCCGCCAGGATCAGCTCGGTGTTGATGGTCTCCATGTCATCCTTGGGAGACACCCGGCCGTCGACGTGGACCACGTTGTCGTCCTTGAAGGCCCGCACGACCTGGCAGATCGCGTCGCTGTCGCGGATCGAGGCGAGGAACTTGTTGCCCAGTCCCTCGCCCTCACTGGCGCCCTTCACGATGCCCGCGATGTCGACGAAATCAACGGTGGCCGGGATCACCTTCTGCGAGGCGAAGACCTGCGCCAGGACGCCGAGTCGCGCGTCGGGCACGCCGACAACGCCGACGTTGGGCTCGATGGTCGCGAAGGGGTAGTTCGCCGCCAGCACGTCGTTCTTGGTCAGGGCGTTGAACAGCGTGCTCTTGCCGACGTTAGGAAGGCCGACGATCCCGATCGAGAGGCTCACCGCGACGACGCTACCGGCCTGCGCAGAACTGTCGGAGGCCCGTGCGACGGTCCCCGCATGGACCTGATCACCCTGCTCGCAACCCTGCTGGTCGGCCTCGCCCTCGGGCTCGCTGTCGCGACCGCCCGCACCGCGGCCCTTCGCGCCAACCTGCACAGCGCCCAGCTCGCGCTGGAGCGCGGGCGCACCGATGACGCCGACCTCGCCCGGCGCGAGCAGCGTGTCGATGCCGTGGTCAGGCCCCTGCATGACCAGCTCGAGAAGGTGGAGCACCAGCTGCGGGCGTTCGAGTCCGACCGCGCGCGCCAGGTCGGCGAGCTGTCCGCGCAGGTCGGGCAGGTCCGTGAGGGCTCCGAGCGACTCGGCCGTGAGACCGCCGCGTTGGTGACCGCGCTGCGCCGTCCACAGGCCCGTGGGCAGTGGGGAGAGCTGCAGCTGCGCCGGGTCGTCGAGCACGCCGGGATGCTGGACCGCTGCGACTTCGACGCGCAGGTGTCGGTGCGCGGGCCGGACGGCCTGCTGCGTCCCGACCTGGTCATCCGGCTGCCGGGTGAGCGTTGCGTCGTCGTGGACGCCAAGGTCACCCTCGCGGCGTATCTCGAGGCCGTGGAGACCACTGACGAGCGGGTGCGCGCCGAGCGCACCGTGGCGCACGCCCGCCATCTGCGGGCACACGTCGACCGGCTTGCCGACAAGGCGTACTGGGAGCAGTTCCCCGACTCCCCGGAGTTCGTGGTGCTGTTCCTGCCCGGTGAGGCCTTTCTCGGGCCGGCCCTGGAGGCCGACCCGGCGCTGCTGGAGTACGCGTACGCGCGCGGCGTGCACCTTGCCACGCCCACCACGTTGGTCACGTTGCTTCGCGCCGTCGCGCACGGTTGGCGTTCCGCGTCGCTGGCGCAGGACGCGAAAGCCGTACTCGAGGCGGGTCGCGCCGTGCACCAGCGCCTCGCGACCCTGGCCGGCCACGTGGACAAGCTTGGTCGCAGCCTCAACGCGTCGGTAGCCGCCTACAACGCAACGGTCGGCTCCCTCGAGCGCTCGCTGCTGCCGAGTGCGCGCCGGATGGCCGAGCTCGGGGTCACCGCCGGCGAGGTCGGGGCGCCACGCGAGGTCGAGGACGTCGCGAAGCCGGTGACGGCCCCGGCCCTGCTCGCGAAGCCGGTAACGACCCAGGCCCTGCTCGCGGAGCCGGGGCGGGCCGGCGAGGACCGCCCGCCCGGGCGTCCACTCAGCGTGCTGCCGGAGGCTGCCTCCGGCTGAGGATCAGGGCCTGACGCCGTAGGACTCGCAGAAGGAAACGGCCGCCATTGCCACGACGTTGCAGGGCGTTGCGCCGAGCGCGGGGTCCTCCGCGAGCAGGGCGCGCGCGACGGCGGGCGCGTCGAGCTGCCCGACCTCGCGCAGGTGCTTCCAGGCCCGTCCGGCCAGCAGCGCAGCGGTCTCTGCCGGCAGGCCAGGATCCTGCTGCCGGGCGGCCGCGGCGACCCAGTCGGCGTCATAGCAGCCGTTGGGAGGGCC
>JAYVYM010000070.1:0-5611 GCA_043784245.1 Frankiales bacterium | reverse complement strand
CTGGTCATCGGCGCGATGACCAGGCACAGCGACGTCGCGAGCGACCCGCTGGTGCGCAAGCACGCCGCCCTGGTCGCCGAGGCCACCGCCACGGTCGCCGACCCCGCGGTGCGCCACCGCGGCACCTTCGGCGGCGCTCTGGCGCATGCCGATCCGGCGGGCGACCTGGCCGCCGTGGCGGTCGCGCTCGACGCGCAGCTGGTCGCGGAGGGTCCCGGCGGACGACGGTCGATCGCCGCCGCGGACTTCTTCCAGGACTACCTGCAGACGTCGCTGACGCCCGACGAGCTGCTCGTGGAGGTGCGCATCCCCAAGCTTGAGGGCACCTGGGGCGTGCACTACGAGAAGTTCAACCGGGTCGCGCAGGCCTGGGCGATCGTCGGGGCTGCGGTTGCCGTACGACGGGAGAACGGCACCATCGCCGAGGCTCGGGTCGGCCTGACCAACATGGGCTCGACGCCGGTGCGGGCGACCGCGGTCGAGGACGCCCTGCGGGGCGTTCCGGCCGAGGTCGGTGCGATCGGTGCCGCAGCGGCGCACGCCGCCGACGGCACGACCCCGCCCGAGGACCTGGGAGGAAAGGCCGACTACCGGCGCCACCTCGCCCAGGTGCTGACTCGGCGCGCGCTGGTCAAGGCGGCGGGGCTCTAGTGGAGGGTCGGCGGGGCCTGCTGCCTGCAGGGGTGGCAAGCCCCGCCGACCTGGCTCGTCTGCTCGACGGGGTCGGTTACCTTGCCGACTCCGGTGTCGCGACCGCGGCCTACCTGGCGCTGGCACTGCCGCGCCCGCTGCTGCTCGAGGGCGAGGCCGGCACCGGCAAGACCTCCCTGGCGCATGCTCTGGCGCAAGTGCTGGGCGCCACAGAGCTGCGCCTGCAGTGCTATGAGGGGATCGACTCCAGCCAGGCGCTGTACGACTGGGACTTCCCGCGCCAGCTCCTGCACCTGCGGGCGGCCGAGGCCGCCGGCAGCGCTGACGCCGAGCAGCTGGAGGCCGAGGTCTACAGCCGGCGCTTCCTGCTCGCCCGCCCACTGCTCGCGGCCCTCGAGACCACGCCGAGCGTTCTGCTGGTCGATGAGGTCGACCGGGCGGACGACGAGTTCGAGGCCTTTCTGCTCGAGGTGCTGTCGGACTACACCGTCACGGTGCCCGAGCTCGGCACGATCCGGGCGGAGGTGCCGCCGGTCGTCATCGTCACGTCCAACCGCACCCGCGAGGTCCACGACGCGCTCAAGCGGCGCTGCCTCTACCACTGGGTGGAGCACCCGTCCTTCGAGCGCGAGGTGGCCATCGTCCGGCGGCGGGTGCCTGAGGCGTCCGCCGCTCTCGCCGCGCAGGTCGCCAGCGCCTCGCAGGCGCTGCGGCGCGAAGACCTGCTCAAGCCGCCGGGCGTCGCGGAGACGCTGGACTGGGCGCAGGCGCTGATCGCGCTCGGCGCCGAGCGGCTCGACGCCGACACGGCAACGGCCACCCTCGGTGCGGTCCTTAAGTACCGCGAGGACATCGACCGCGCCGCAAAGCTCGACGTCGGTGAGATGATCAATCGTGCCCTCACCGTCTGACGCGGTCACGCCTGGAGTTGACGCTGCGCCGTCTCAACAGCGGTCCTCAGAGGCGGCCCTGTCGGAGCCGGCGCCCGCCGGGACCGGTCCCACGACGCCGACGAACTATGCGCGGCTGCGTGGCGGCTCGGCTGCCGGCCCGCCCGGCCCGCCGTACGACGCCGTCGATACCGTCGTCGGTCTGGCGTGCACGCTGCGGGCAGCCGGGGTCGGGGCGTCGCCGGAGCGGGTGCAGGCTGCGGTGCGGGCCGTCGCTGCGCTCGACCCGGCCCGGCACGACGACGTCTACTGGGCCGGCCGGCTGACCCTGTGCGCCAGCGACGAGGAGATCACGCGTTACGACGCGGCCTTTGCCGCGTACTTCGGCGACCGCCCCGGCACGATCGTGCGGCGGCAGCGACTGTCTAAGCCGGCGCTGCGGGTGGTCGCCGACAGTGGCAGCCCGCCGGGCGAGGGCGAGGGCGATGGCGAAGACGTCAAGGGTGCGGCGACCGCGAGCTCGGTGGAGCAGCTGCGGCACCGCGACGTCTCGCAGCTCAGCGCCCAGGAGCGCGCGGAGCTGCACCGGCTGCTCGCGCTCCTCCAGCTGCCGGGCGAGGCACGCAGCACGCGCCGCAAACGGCCGTCGCCGCGTGGCCCGGTCGATCCGGACCGGACGCTGCGGGGCTGGCTGCGGGCCGGTGGTGAGCCTGCGCAGCTGCGTCGCCATCGCGCCGCCACCCGCCCGAGACGGGTCGTGCTGCTGGTCGACGTGAGCGGCTCGATGGACTCCTACGCCGACGCCCTGCTGCGCTTCGCGCACGCCGCTGCCCGTCGCGGCCGCGCCCACACCGAGGTCTTCGTACTCGGCACCCGGCTGTCGCGGGTAACCCGCGAGATGGCGCACCGTGACCCCGATGTCGCGCTCGGGCTGGTCAACGAGCTGGCGCCCGACGCGGGCGGCGGCACCCGGCTCGGCGTGCTGCTCAAGGAGTTCCTGGACCGCTGGGGCCAGCGCGGCACCGCCCGCGGCGCAGTGGTGGTGATCCTGTCCGACGGCTGGGAGCGCGACGACCCGACGCTGCTCGGCGAGCAGGTCGAGCGGCTGTCCCGGCTCGCCCACCGGGTGGTCTGGGCCAACCCCCGCAAGGCTGCTCCCGGCTTCGCGCCGGTGGCCGGCGGTATGGCGGCCGCCCTGCCGCACGTTGATGACTTCGTCGAGGGCCACAGCCTGGCGGCGTACGAGCACCTGGCCGCCGTGGTGCTCGGTCGCCGGAGATCTCCGGTGCGGACGAGGGGAGCGGTTGGTGCGTGACGTCGCGGCAGAGCTGAGGGCCTGGATCGAGTCCGGCCAGCGCTTCGGGCTGGCCACCGTGGTCGGGGTGAGCGGCAGCTCGCCGCGGCCACCCGGCGCTGCGATGGCCGTCGACGTGGATGGCGAGGCCGTCGGCAGCGTCAGCGGTGGATGCGTCGAGGGCGCGCTGTACGAGCTTGCCGGCCAGGTGCTCGCCGACGACGCCGCGGTCGTCGAGACGTACGGCATCAGCGACGAGACGGCCTTCTCGGTCGGCCTGACCTGCGGCGGGATCCTCGACGTGCTGGTGCAGCCCATCGGCGAGGCCGAGCGGGATGTCCTGCGCGCAGTGCTCGACCGACTGCTGGCCGATGAGCCGGTCGCGCTCGCCACCGTCGTCAGCGGTCCCGCGCCGCTCGGCGCACTGTTGGCGGTGACCCCCGAGGGCGCCGGCGGTGCACTCGGCACCGAGGGCCTGGACGTGGCGGTCACCGACGACGCCCGGGGGATGCTGGCCCAGGGTCAGACCGGCACCCGGCACTACGGCCCGCACGGCGAGCGGCGCATCGACGAGGTCGCCGTGTTCGTCCAGGCGTTCACGCCGCCGCCGCGGATGCTGGTGTTCGGGGCGACCGACTTCGCCGGCGCCGTGGCGCGGGCCGGGGTCTTCCTGGGCTACCGCGTCACGGTGTGTGACGCCCGGCCGGTCTTCGCCACCGCCCGGCGCTTCCCCGAGGCGCACGAGGTCGTCTGCGACTGGCCGCACCGCTACCTGGCCGCCGAGCTGGCGGCCGGCCGGGTCGACGAGCGGACTGCGCTGTGCGTGCTCACCCACGACCCGAAATTCGACGTACCGCTGCTGGAGGTGGCGCTGCGCTCGACGGCCGGCTACATCGGCGCGATGGGTAGCCGGCGTACCCACGACGACCGGCAGGACAAGCTGCGCGCGGCCGGGGTCGCCGAGCAGGAGCTGGCTCGGCTGCACTCGCCGATCGGCCTGGACCTCGGTGCCCGCACGCCCGAGGAGACGGCCGTCTCGATCGCCGCCGAGATCGTCCGGGACCGCTGGGGCGGCAGCGGGCGGCCGCTCGGCGAGACCGGCGGTGACATCCACCACGGGGTCGGCCACGACGGCGTACGCCGCCGTACGGTCGCCGCGACGTGAGCGTCGCCGGCCTGCTGCTGGCAGCCGGCTCCGGCTCCCGCTACGGCGGCCCCAAGGCCCTGGTTGAGTGGGAGGGCGAGCTGCTCGTGGAGCGCGCCGCACGCCTGCTGCGCGAGGGTGGCTGCGACCCGGTCGTGCTCGTGGTCGGCGCCCAAGCCGACCGGGTGCGGGCCGCCGCCGGGCTGCCTGACGTCGTCGTGGCGCGGGACTGGAGCACCGGCATGGGCGCGTCGCTACGCGCCGGGCTGGCGGGCCTGCCGAGCAGTGCCGGCGCCTGCGTGATTGCGCTCGTCGACCAGCCGCTGATCGGCAGTGTCGCCGTCGAGCGGTTGCGTACCGCCTGGGCAGGCGGCGCCGTCGCCGCGGTCGCTACCTACGCTGGACGCCACCGCAACCCGGTGCTGCTCGACCGGTCGGTGTGGGCCGATGTTGCCGCGCTGGCCGAGGGCGACGCCGGTGCCCGCAGCTGGCTGCGCGCCCACCCCGACCTCGTCACCGCCGTGCCCTGCGACGACACCGGCTCGGCGCGGGACGTCGACACCCCCGCCGACCTGGCCGCCCTGCCCCGACCCGCCATCACCCCCGACCACAGGAGAGTGCAGCCCGCATGAAGCTCGAGAACCGCTTCACCGTCCCCGTGCCCCGCGACGAGGCCTGGAAGGTGCTGCTCGACGTCGAGCGGATCGCGCCGTGCATGCCGGGCGCCAAGCTGCTCACCCGTGACGGCGACAGCTTCACCGGTCAGGTCAAGGTCAAGCTCGGCCCGATCAACCTGACCTACGGCGGCAACGCGAAGTTCGTCCAGCTCGACGAGCCCGGCGGTATCGCTGTCATCGACGCCAGCGGCAAGGAGACGCGCGGCACCGGTACCGCTAAGGCGACCATCACCTGCCGGCTCATCGACAAGGGCGCCAACACCGACATCGAGGTCGACACCGACCTGGCGATCACCGGCAAGCCGGCACAGTTCGGGCGAGGCGTGCTCGCCGACGTCAGCGCGAAGCTGGTCGACCAGTTCGCCGCCTGCCTGGCCGAGGAGATCCAGGAGGGCACGCCGACCGGCGAGGCCGCCGCGAAAGACCCGGCCACCGGGCTCTCGGCCGGTCCGCCCCCGACCAGCGGCGTCGACATCGCGGTCGCTGAGACGGTCGCGCCGGCTGCGCCGGCTGCGCCGGCTGCGGCTCCTGCTGGCGCCCCCGCCTCAGCTGCCCCTGCTGGCGCCCCCGCCTCAGCGGCCCCTGCGGCCGCCACTGCGTCAGCGGTCCGTGCGGCTGCCACTGCGTCAGCGGTCCCTGCGGCTGCCACTGCTCCGGCGGCGCCGCGGCCGCCCCGCAAGCAGGCCGAGGCGATCGACCTGCTCGACACTGCGGGTCTCCCGGTCGCCAAGCGCCTGCTGCCGGTGCTGGCCGTGCTGGCCGTCCTCGTGCTGATCTTCCGGGCGCTGCGCCGGTAGTGCGTGGCGCAGACTGACGACGTGACTACGACTGCCGCCGTCCCTGCGCGTGTTCTGCCTGGTGCCCGCGGGCCGCTGTCCGCGGCGCTGCTCGCATCGTTGACTGCAGGTGCGGGGCTGCCTGCGACCGTGGGCGATCCCGACCCGTACGGCGAGGA